>JBIKIB010000053.1:0-14411 GCA_044361845.1 Chitinophagaceae bacterium
TGTATCAAAAATCAAAGATGATGAACCGTATTGGCGGGGTTGGAATAAATATCAAATCAAACCGGAGGATGGGCTTGCCAAATATGGAAGAGAGCTCATCGAGAATACGGCGTATTATCTTGGTCCCAAGGGATCTGTGGCTGCCATAACGAATGGAATGAACTGTCAGAATTGCCATCTTGATGGCGGCACGTTGCCTTGGGCAAACAATTATGGTGCGGTTTCTTCTACGTATCCCCGATTCAGGGATCGCAGTGGCAGTATCGAGACGATAGAAAAACGGGTAAATGATTGTTTGGAACGAAGCCTCAATGGAAAAGCGATAGACTCGAATAGTAAGGAAATGCAGGCAATTGTATCTTATCTGCATTGGCTTGGTGATGACGTGCCCAAAGGAAAAAAACCAAAGGGGTCAGGCATCATGGAGCTTCCATATTTAGATCGACCAGCAGATCCCGTAGTGGGTCAAATTGTCTATCAATCAAAATGTCAATCTTGCCACGGGGTAGATGGGGCTGGTCAGTTGAACATAGAGGGTTACGGATATGCATATCCACCCTTATGGGGGAAAAATAGTTATAACTCAGGAGCTGGTCTTTTTCGAATTTCCCGATTTGCAGGATATGTGAAAAACACGATGCCATTCGGACAAGTTGATCATCGCAGTCCGATGCTCAGTGATGAAGAGGCATGGGATGTAGCAGCTTATGTTAATACTAAGCCTCGGCCTTCAAAAGATTTAAGCAATGATTGGCCGAATATTTCCAAGAAACCTGTAGACCATCCTTTCGGTCCTTATAGTGATGGCTTTACGGAAGAACAACACAAGTACGGTCCATATAAACCCATCATTGAAGCTCGAAAAAAACAGGCTTCTAATGCTACGGGACGTTGAATGCATTCATTTACCCATAAACGCCATATGATGCCCCAAGACCAAGATAATATTTGTGGTTGCGATTCCTGCGCACCAACAAACGGCCGTCGTGATTTCCTAAAGAAGCTTTCGATTTCGGGTGTTGCAATGGCTGGTATACCACAAGTAGCTGGTGCATTGTCTTTATCTGATCAATCAAGAGATAAGGAATGGGCTTCGAGTGCTGTTTTGAAAGAAGGGAAAGCAAGCCGTATCACTTTTCTTCATACGGCGGACATACACTCGCAATTGTATGTTCATGATGAATTCTTTTGGGAAAATGGAAAGGCGGTTTACAAAAAGCGTGGTGGATTTGCCACACTTAAAACAATGCTACGTACGCTTCGTGGACAGAACCCCGGGCAAACACTCATCATAGATGGAGGGGATTGTTTTCAGGGTGGGGGCGTGGCTGCATTGAGCGAAGGGCGTGCTATTATTCCTTTGATAAACAATATTGGATATGATTTAATGCTGCCGGGTAATTGGGAGGTGGTCTATGGCAAAGAAATGATGCAACGTGATCTGGGAGGATATGATGCCCAAAAAATCTGTGCCAATATGTTTCATGATACAAAGGATGCTTTTAATGGTGAATCTATTTTTCATCCATATTGGACACAGAGTTTCGGTTCTTTCAAAATTGGATTCATTGGATATAATGATCCACTCACCCCTAAGCGTCAGTCTCCTGCATATAGTGAAGGCATACGTTTTACTAAGCCAGAGGTGAATGTTGCTCGATATATTCGCCTGTTACGGGATTATGAAAAGTGTGATATGGTCTTTTTACTTGCACATATGGGTCTTGCGCAGCAAGTCGATCTTTCCAATCAGTCATATATTGATGGAGTGGATATGATACTTGGGGCTGATACACATGAAAGGGTACGGAAACCCATTCCTGGAAAATATTCGAAAGTTACAGAACCGGGTGCGTTTGGATCTTTTGTATCAAAGATCGACATCATTATTGAGGATGGTAAAATGAAAGACACAAACTACCAATTGTTGGATGTCGACCCTGCAAAATATAAGCCTGATCAGGAAATGGAATTACTAGTCAAAAAAGCAAGGGAGCCCTATAAAAAAGAACTTGACCTTGTTATTGGAAAAACAAAATCAACGCTGGTCCGATATTATGTACTTGAAAATCCAATGGATAACCTGATCACAGATGCGATTCATTGGAAGTTTAAGCCAGACATCTCTTTAAGCAATGGCTTTCGTTTTTGTCCTCCCTTGGTGACAGATCCCAAAACAGGAATGGCAGATATTACCAATGAATTTTTATGGAGTATGTTGCCTGTCAACAGTGATGCCAAGACTGGAGAAATTACCGGTGCTCAGCTATGGGACTGGATGGAGAAAGAGCTTCATAATGTGTTCGCTAAAAATCCTGCACAACGTTTTGGTGGGTGGGTTGTACGTTTTGCTGGTATGGAGATAAATTTCACAGCATACAATGATAATGGCAAGCGCCTAAATTGGATTAAAGTGAAAGGGCAACTTGTTGACAAGGAAAAGAAGTATACAATTGTCGCATGTGAGCGTGATGGTGATCCTGATGATACTCTTTGTCGTGTAGAAAAAGTGAGCAACGCGCGTAAACTCGGAGTCACTTTACATTCTATCGTTAGAGAGTATCTCTCGGCGCATGTTCCTGTTGCACCGAAAGTCGAAAATAGGGTTGTAGCTACTGATGTGCCGAAAGACCTTCTTTCACAGTTGGAGGGATATGATTATATTTTCCGTTAGAAAGGAAGTAAAAAAAATGATGAGGTGTTCTTTTCAGATTTGATTAAATTGGTCTCATGAAAAAAATATTCTTCCTTATTTTCATCCTCTTTTCCCTAACGGCATTTTCTCAGGAGAAGCAGTATAAGATTGTTTGGGAAATTAATGCCAAGGATACATCCGTTCATTCAGCTATTTTCCGTCAAATAAATAATGTACTCACTTTGGCGCCAGATACAAAAATTGAAGTCGTGTTTCATGGTAATGCAATCTCTGTTTTGACACATGATAGCTCCCTACATGTGAATAAAATCCTGAAAGAGCAGAAACGGGGTGTCATATTCGCAATTTGCAACAACAGTATGAAACGGTTGAATGTATCAGCTTCCCGACTTTTACCCGGAGTTCAAATTGTTCCTGTTGCTATAATGGAAATTGTCAAGAAACAGGAAGAAGGCTATAGTTACATCAAAGCGGGATACTGACTTAAAAAACATAACTAAGATTTTCTTCACCTGTGATTTCTGTCACATGCCTCATGGTGTGGCTAGCTTATTTTTACAAATACAAATAAGCAAGTACCATGAAATCTCATTATCAGATCCTTATAGTGGGTGGCGGGACTGGCGGTATCATGACTGCAGCGCAACTTCGTCGAAAAGACAAAAAGATTTCAATTGCTATCGTTGAGCCAGGAACGAGTCATTTCTATCAACCAGCCTGGACCCTCGTAGGTGCCGGTGTTTTTGATTTTGAAAAAACTCGTAGACCAGAATCATCTCTGATTCCAAAAGGGGTTGATTGGATACAGGACCATGTGACTATTTTTCAACCAGAAGAAAATAAAGTCACTACAAGAAATAGCGGTGATATAGCATATGATGTGTTGATTATTTCAGCAGGAATACAGATAGATCTTGATGCTATGCCGGGACTGCGTGATGCAATGGAAACAGATTCTGTGTGTAGCAATTATATAGATCCTAAAAAAACTTTTGAGGTTCTAAAAAGGTTCAAGGGTGGCAATGCTTTATTTACTCAACCTGCTACACCTATTCGCTGTGGTGGCGCTCCACAAAAAATCATGTATCTGGCAGAAGAGTATTTCCAGAAAAGTGGGGTTAGAAAAAACACCAATGTGATTTTTGCTACACCAGGGACTGTAATTTTCGGTACCAAAGATTTTGCTGATGAGTTGAATCGTATTTTGAAGCAAAAAGAAGTTCATTTCAAACCCTATTACAAGCCTGTTAGCATCGATCCTGTAAATAAAGAGGTGACGTATGAGTTTATCAAAAAAGATGTCCAGATTTTAGAATCTGATCTGGATAAGGAAATCGGTGAGGTCATTATTGGGGGCAATATAGTGAAGGTTAAATATGATATGCTTCATCTCGCCCCTCCGCAGAGCGCACCTGACTTTATCAAGCAATCTCCATTTGCTTTTAAAGACGGACCCAATAAAGGTTGGATCAATGTTGATATACATACTCTTCAGAGTCCTGATCATTTCAATGTTTTTGCTTTGGGTGATTCTGCTGCACTCCCAACAGCGAAAACAGGTGCTGCTATCAGGAAACAGGCACCCGTAGTTGTTGAAAATGCATATCGCATACTGAAGCAAATGGGACTTTCCGAGAAGACATATGATGGATATTCATCTTGTCCAATAGTGACAGGATATGGCAAAATGTTATTGTGTGAGTTCAAATATGACAACGTTCGTTCGAGCGATCCTTTTCTAAGCAAGTTCGTGAATACTGCTAAAGAGCAGTGGAGTATGTGGATTCTTAAAAAATACGGACTTCCGTGGTTGTATTGGAATATGATGATGAAAGGAAGAATGTAAACGACACCCATCATCGGAAAAAAATAGAAACAATTTACGATCGATTGTTTTTTTTGATTGAAGGTTCTGTTTCATATTTGCGAAATGCAGCTACAGCGCGGATTTCATCATAGGAGAAATCATTTCCAAGCATGTCTTTAATGGATTTGAATCCTGGAATATTTGCGGAGGCAAGTGCTTTAATGATGATGTTTGTTTTTTGTTCCGGAACAATTTGGTGTATATGTATTTCTCCGGTTGTAATATGCGCTGACAAGTGGCTGAATACTGTACTTAAAGTGAGGTTCCTTTTGTTGGCTATGTCTGAGACTGAATGACCTGAACGAAAGAGCTTAAGTGATGTATCTGATGATGCTTCTTTTTTTTCTTTTATTTTTTCATTTGTAATCGTTAAGTCAGGTATTTCTTCCTCTTTGGCCATTATGGTCGGCCGGTGTTGAGCAACAGCCATTTCTAAAAGAAGCTCAATTGATTTTCCCGCTGCCAAGCCTTGAGATAATTCGAGGCTCTGGGTTAATAGTCTTTCTTTTTTTTCTAATTGAGATTCAATATCACGTAGTAAAGCCAGGTGTTTTTTGCCTTTTTTTTGCAGACGATAAGCGTGTATTTCCGAGACTGTCAAATTTAGCCAATCTATCAAGTGACCTTTAAAATACCTAACTGCTGCTTCGCATCTTTCAAGTAGGGTATTGTATCTGTTTCGGCCATCGGATACAAGCAATACCATAAGTGTTGTAGAAAACTTTTGTGCAATCTCCCGTTGTTCTTCCAATTTTTTTGCCATTGATGAGAGCCATTCTGAGGATTTTGGTTCTTCATCATTAAGGCTGTCTATTTTACCATCCTTATTGATCTTAAAAGTTTTGATGAGATCATCGAAATCGAATGCAAGGAGGATTGTTTTTTTGACAAAAGTTTCTCTTTCCAGAAGTATGTCTTCTTTAAGATCCTCGAGTGGTAATTGTCTTTGACTGAATGCTAATACCCTATCATCTGTTTGTATGCTGTTTGAAAGAATTTTGGATTTTAGGATCATTCCTGACAGACTGGTCATTCTACTTAGTGCAACATATACTTGCCCTGGTGAGAATGATTCACCCGCGTCTATGATTGCTTTTTCGAAAGTTAGTCCTTGGCTTTTATGTATGGTGATGGCCCATGCCAACCGAATCGGATATTGCTTAAAGGCACCAAGTTCTTCTTCTTCAATTCTGTCTTTCTCTTTGTTGAATTTGTACCGGATGTTTCTCCAAGTTTCAAGTTCAAGTTCAAGTTCTTCTGGGTCGTCAGTGAATCGCACGAAAATTTTTTTATCCTCGTCAATTCGGCTTATAGTTGCGAGCTTTCCGTTATAGTATCTTCTGAATTCACCTTTATCGTTCTTGATAAACATGACTTGTGCGGATGGCTTTAGGGATAAATTTTGTTCTGCAGGATAACTTTTTTCAGGAAAATCACCTTCAATATCTGCGTTGAAAAATTCTAATTTTCCGGGAAGTTCTGCCAGTGCCTTGTGGTTAATCCTATCTGCTCGGCTATTGTGTGTGGTGAGGGTGATGTAAAATTCATTTTCAGGAGGAACGAAGTCTGGTACATAATGCTCATTCAATGCATACAATTCTTTTGGTCCTGCTTCACTATTCCGAACAGCATTCAGGAGTTGTATGAAGCGATCATCGCTTTGGCGATAAATTTTTTGAAGTTCAAGGCAAACAGGGGGTGATTCTTTCATGACGAGAGCATCGAAGAAAAAAGGACTTTTATAGTACTGCTTCATCAATTCCCATTCATCATGTCGTGTAACAGGCGGAAGTTGGAATAAATCTCCAATTAAAAGTACTTGTACGCCACCAAAGGGTCGTTTGGGTTGTTGTCGAACATGACGTAGTACGGTATCAATTGCATCCATCGTATCAGCCCTCACCATTGAGACCTCGTCCACGATCAGTAGTTCTAGTTTTTCAATCGTTTCTCTTTTTTGTGGGGTCAGTCGAACATTCCTAAGAAGGCTTTGAACGTTCAAAACCGTATGATCAATTCTACCCCAGCCATGAGTATGACCCGGCAGGAATAATCCCGGAGCAATCTGAAAAAAAGAATGGATTGTTTGACCTCCAGCGTTGATCGCAGCAACTCCGGTAGGAGCAACGACTGCAATTTTTTTAAAAGCATCGTCGCGGATATGCCTTAGAAAGGTTGTTTTTCCTGTACCTGCCCGCCCCGTAAGAAAAATGTTACGATCTGTGAAATTCACATATTGCAGCGCAAGTTCGAAATATGTATTCTGAGGGTCTGTGGCCATCCAAAGGCAAGTTAACGATGTTGAAGGTTGATGTATTGGTGTAATCTCGCTTTTTAAAGTTTTTTTCACCAAAATTCGAGAAAGTCAATCAATCGACGGGTGTGATTGTGTAGCCTGATTTTCTGAGAAGGTCGATCACTCCATTTTCGCCGGGTAGATGTCCGGCTCCAACAGCAAAAAAAGTGGGTTGTGCAGCCATTGCCTTTTCCATTATGGGTATCCAGTTTCGATTGCGATTGATGAGTAGGAGATCTTCGAAACCGGCCATTTCTGGTGATCCATTGATCATAGTTGCCAGTCCATTAAGGTCTTTATTATTATAAAGACGCACCATTTTTTCAAATTCTGTGCGTTGACTTTCGTAGTTATCTATCATTTCCATGATCATGCTGACTTCCGCCGTATCAGGAATTTGGTCAAATACATCGAATTGGTCCTCTAATTTTTCAAGGCCTAGAACTTCCATTTTTCGATTTTTAGCCATTTCCAATAGTCTTTGTTCGTAGGATTCAGGTTTTGGGCAAGGAAGAATTTTGGTATACAGTAAGCTAAGTAGTGTGAATGGTTTCATACGGTTAAGCATCATCATGGGTATGCCAATGGTATCTTTCATAAATCGTTCGAGGCGCGTGTAGGATTCTGCGCTCATGAGCTCCTTGATGCTACCGTGTTTCAGCATGGAGAGCTGTACTGTTTTTATCATTAGCGATGCATCGTCCATATCGATCTCGAGGTATAGTTTTTGGGTGCGATTTAATGTGCTTCGTATGGAATCGCTGATGTTGAAATCCTCGGGACAGAGCATGTGTATTGTTCCGAAAAGAAAAGATGGTTGGTTTATATTTTTACCGGAGACTTGCCATAGTAGTGCGTTTTCTTGTGCCTGAACATTAATTGTGATGAAGAGGATCAGTAGTAAGAAATAGATATTTTTCATAATTAATTTGTATCCAGATTTAGAAGCAATCGTTTTATTTTCAAAAGAGCGTCAAAGTTTACAAAGTCTGTTGACAGCTTTTTCCAATGTTTCATTTTTTTTGGAGAAGCAGAATCGAAGTATTTTATTGTCTGTTCCATCCTGGTAGAATGCTGAGACGGGGATTGTCGCTACACCAAATTCTTTTGTTAGTCGTATGGCAAATACCCTATCGGATTCTTGGCTTATTTTTTCATAAGTACCGCAAATAAAATAGCTTCCGAATGAAGGTTGAAGGGTAAATCGAGTTTCTTTCATCAGAGAAATGAAATGATCACGTTTTTTTTGCATGATCACGGACAGTGATTGATAGGCTTCTTTGTCATACAGATAATTTGCCAAGGCTACCTGCATGGGGGTATTGCAGCTGAATGCATTGAATTGGTGGATTTTTCGGAATTCTTTGCTCATGGCGGCAGGAGCCACACAGTATCCCAATTTCCAGCCCGTGCAGTTATATACTTTACCAAAAGAGAAGCAGACGAAGCTTCTTTTGAAAAGTTCCGGATACCTGATTATTGACTGATGCGGTATTCCGTCAAAAATCAGATGTTCATATACTTCGTCACTTACGATGAGGATCTTGGTATTCTTTACGCGGATTGATAATTTTTCCATGTCATCGGCCGATAGAACGGAACCTGTGGGGTTGTGCGGAGAATTGATGATTATACCGCGGGTTCTGGGGCCTATAACCTTGTCCACCATATCCCAGTCGATTTGGTATCCAGGTAATTTCAATGGAACCAATATTGCTTTTGCACCATTGGTTTCAATATTGGGTACATAGCTGTCGTAGGATGGTTCAAAAACGATCACCTCATCACCTGGTTGCAGAAATGTTGTGAATGCTGTATAAATAGCATAGGTACCCCCGGGGGTGATGGTAATTTCTGTGTCTGGGTCAACATTTGTGTCGTAGAGGAAATGGATTTTTTCTGCAATGGCTTCGCGTAGTGGCATCCACCCAGGCATGGGTGCATATTGGTTGAACCCATTCAGCATGGCTTTGCTCACTTCTTCGTGTAGGTTTCTGTTCATGTCAAAGTCAGGAAATCCCTGACCAAGGTTGATGGCATCTGCCTCTGTGGCGAGGCCACTCATGACTGTAAAGATATTGGTGCCTACACGGGACAACTTTGTTTTGATTTCGGGCATGCGGTAAAGTTCCGCATTTTTACCTTTTTAGAAGGGTTGGTATGGATATACAAAAAGGGTTTTTCACATTAAAGGAATCTATCGCCTTTGTTTCGCTTTACTTCGGCGACGAATTCTTTTATTTCCTGTTCTTTTTCTTTTTTGCAGATGAGAAGAACATCTTTTGTATCGACGACAATGTAATCGTCGAGACCCTGGAGTACGACCAGTTTATCATCGGGGGTGTGAATCATACACCTTGTGGCATCCATGACCATGATCTGTTTACCGGCTGCGGCATTACCAAGGTAGTCGTGTTCCATGTTCTCGTAGGCAGAATTCCAGGTGCCGAGATCACTCCACCCAAAACTTGAAGGGATTATGTACACATTATCCGCTTTTTCCATGACGCCGTAATCAATAGAGATATTGGTGCACTGAGGATATATGCGGCCAATGGCTTCTTTTTCTCTTGGCGAGTTGAATAGTTCCTTTTCTGCATCGAAAACTTCTGCCATTTCCGGCAAGTATTTTTCAAAAGCCCTCACGATACTTTTTATCTGCCAGGCGAAGATGCCAGCATTCCAGAGAAAATCCCCACTTTGTACGAATGTTCTTGCAAGTTCTGGGTTTGGTTTTTCTGTGAAGGTTTTGACTTGGTAAACATTGTCGCTCACTGCCTGCTGATCGAACTGTATATATCCGTAACCGGTATTGGGGTGTGATGGTTTGATACCCAAAGTGACCAAGGCCTTATGTTTCAAGACGAAGTCCATTGCCTCAAGAAAGACTTTATAAAAAGCCTTTTCATCCAGGATCAAGTGGTCTGCCGGCGCGCACATCAGGCTTGCATTTGGGTTCAGCTGGTTGAGTTTATAGGAGATATAAGCGATGCAAGGCGCAGTGTTTTTCCTGGATGGTTCACAGAGTATGTTATCATTTGAGATACCCGGAATTTGCTCCACTACAATGTGCCGGTACTCTTCCGAAGTCACGATATAGATATTTTCTTTAGGAACAAACTTAGCGAAGCGGTCAAAGGTACCCTGGATAAGGGTTTTTCCGGTGCCAAGTATATCCAGGAATTGTTTCGGGTATGCCATTCGGCTCATCGGCCAAAAACGGCTGCCGATTCCTCCTGCCATGATGGCGACATATTGATTTTGCTTCATTTTTGAGGTGGCCGGATCGGGCCAGGATGATTTTTAAAAGTGCTTTTCAAATGAGTCCTTCCCTCACAAGGTCATGAAGGTGAATAACACCAGCATAGTTTCCGTGTTCTGTAACGAGCAATTGGGTAATATTATTTTTGCGCATTATATCCAAAGCATCTACAGCCAATTCTTCGCCGTCAATTGTTCTGGGTCCGTGATGCATTATGTCGACCGCTCTCAGATCTCGAAGGGAATCATTTTTCTCAAGCATTCGCCGAAGGTCTCCATCCGTTATGATGCCTATGAGAATGCCATCATCAGAGACAACAGCGGTAGCGCCAAGGCGTTTTTTTGTAATCTCTAAGATTACTTCTCGAATAGGGCTGTCTTCTCGTACGGTTGGCTTTTCGTTTCGTCTACTCAGTTCAGCAACGCGGAGATAGAGTTTTTTCCCAAGTGCCCCCCCGGGGTGGAATTTCGCAAAATCCTTTGAACCGAAACCTTTCAGCTCCATTAGGCATATTGCCAGCGCATCTCCCATCACCATTTGTGCTGTGGTACTTGAAGTGGGGGCCAGGTTGTTTGGACAGGCTTCTTGAGAAACGGTGGTATTGAGCACATGGTCTGCATCTATTGCAAGGATTGAAGAGGTGTTTCCGACCATAGCAACAATTGGGTTACCCATGTTTCGAATGAGCGGTATCAATACTCTGATTTCAGGGCTTTCCCCGCTTTTGGAGATGATCAATACAATATCATCCTGTTGAATCATACCCAGATCGCCGTGAATGGCATCAGCTGCATGCATGAATATGGCCGGAGTACCGGTGCTATTCAGTGTGGCAACGATTTTGGTGCCAATGATGGCACTTTTACCTATTCCGCTAACGACGAGCCGTCCTTTTGATTTGTGCACCAGGCTCACAACCTTCTCAAAGTTGTTGTCAATAGATGACAACATCCCCTCTATAGCATTTGCTTCCAAGGAGATTGTTCGCCGACCGATTTGTAAAATGGAAAGAACATCCATGATCGGCAAAAATATAAGTTTAATGAAAGAAATGAATTCAAAGATTGAAAAAACACAAGTGTCTTTTCGTAATATAAAATATTTTTCATGTGAAAAGAAAGATGATCGGCTTTATTTTATCAAATATTGAGGTCGTCCATGTAGAAAGAAAGCATTAGGCCATCTATATGTCCTCAAGGGCTGCAAAAATTTCGGTACATTCGCATACAAACCATCCTCAAAAAGCTGGTTGGAGGCCGTATGGAAAAATGCCCGGATACTCTCAACGAGTGTAATCTGTTTATTCATTTTTAGTGCGTTAGAAAAGAGATACATGCCAACCCTCAAAAAAGCCACCGGCAAGAAGATTGTTTCGGCCAAGGCAGCCCCCCCTCAATCCCCCAAGGCCTCCACTAAGGGTAACTCAGATATTACGGCTCCGAAAGATGAAGAAGCGCTGAAGGAGCATTTGCGAATTTCCCTAAAGGAAAATTTCGGATTTGAACATTTCAAGGGCAATCAGGAAGCCATCATCATAAATCTTCTGTCAGGACGGGACACATTTGTCATAAAGCCCACTGGTGGTGGCAAGAGTTTATGCTATCAGCTCCCTGCACTCATCAGTGAAGGTTGTGCCATCATCGTTTCGCCGTTGATTGCATTGATGAAGAATCAGGTTGATTTGATCAGGGGCTACAGCAGCCAGGATCACGTCGCCCACTTTTTGAATTCAACCCTTAGCAAGAAGGAAATCCGTGAGGTTCACGATTATTTACTTTCAGGGGAAACCAAGTTGCTATATGTTGCGCCAGAGACGCTGACCAAGCAGGAAAATCTTGACTTTTTCAGTGATTTGAAAATTTCTTTTTTTGCAGTTGATGAGGCCCATTGCATTTCAGAATGGGGTCATGACTTCCGTCCGGAATATCGTCGTCTGCGAGAGATGATGGACCAGATCAACAAAAAGGTTCCAGTCATTGCATTAACAGCAACGGCAACTCCTAAAGTTCAAAGTGATATCATCACCAATCTTGGTCTCCGAGAGCCTAAGATCTACATATCCTCCTTTAATCGTCCAAACCTTTATTATGAGGTAAGGCCCAAGGTAAAAAAAGATCAGACGATCAGGAGCATCGTGAAATTCATATCTGAGAACCGCGGGAAAAGTGGGATCATATATACCTTGAATCGTAAGACGACTGAGGAATTGGCGGAAATTTTAATGGCGAATGGTATCAAGGCGGTCGCCTATCATGCGGGGCTTGACAGTAAACTACGGGCCGAAAGACAGGATCAGTTTCTGAATGAAGATGTGCAGGTGATTGTTGCGACCATTGCTTTCGGCATGGGTATCGATAAGCCAGATATCAGGTTCGTCATCCATTTCAATATTCCCAAGAGTCTTGAGAACTATTATCAGGAGACGGGCCGGGGCGGTCGTGACGGACTTGAAGGGAAATGTATTCTATACTATTCCCATAAGGATGTTTCGAAGCTTGAACATTTCATGCGAGACAAGCCATTGAGTGAGCGTGAAGTTGGTGCACAACTCATTGACGAAACAGTCGCCTTTGCCGAAAGCGGAGTCTGTCGGAGAAAGATGCTGATGAATTATTTTGGTGAAGAGTACAAGGATAAGAATTGTAAGAATTGTGATAACTGCCTCAATCCAAAGGAGCGTAGTGAGGCAAAAGAAGATGCTGTAAAAGCGCTGAAGGTCATTAAGGCTCTTGACGAAAGGTTTGCAACAGACTACGTTGTGAATATTCTCACCGGGACTGCAAGTTCCCAAAATCAAATGTATCGACACGATCAATTATCCCTCTTCGGATGTGGAAAGGACCATCCGGAAAGCTATTGGAAGTCACTTATGCGTCAGGTTCATCTGGAGGGCTTTCTCGCTAAGGATATTGAAGAATACGGCATTCTCAAACTAACAGACAAGGGGATTGCCTTCATGAAGAAGCCGGTAAGTTTCAAGATCATCCCAAACAACCAATACGAAGAAGCTAATGAGGATGACGAAGAAAGCGGACCATCGGTTAGCGGACCGGCAACATCCGATTTGGTTTTGTTTGAGATGTTGAAAGACCTTAGGAAACAGGTTGCAAAAGAGAAGAAGCTTCCTCCATTCGTCATTTTTCTTGAGAACTCTTTGGAGGATATGGCTACTCAGTTTCCGACAACTTTGGAAGAGCTTGATAAAATCAGTGGTGTAAGTAAGGGTAAAGCGATGAGATATGGTCAGAAATTCGTAGACCTTATTTCAGGATATGTCGAAGAACATGATATTGTGAAGCCAGATGATTTCGTGATGAGGAGTGTTGTGAACAAGAGTGGTAACAAGGTTTTCATTATTCAGCAGGTGGATAAAAAGATTCCGCTAGAAGCAATTGCCAAGAATAAGGATATGCGTATGGAGCAGTTGCTGGAGGAGATGGAGACGATTGTTGCCAGTGGTACCAAGTTGAATTTGAATTACGCGATCGACCAAATGGTGGATCAGAATGATCAGATCGATATTTTGGATTACTTCAAGAATTGTGAGACGAGTAGTTTGGATTTGGCAAAAGAAGAACTCTCCGATCTGGATCTGGACTGGGAACAGCTGAAAATCATGAGAATTAAGTTTTTGAGTGAATTTGGAATATGATTTTTCTTGAGCAAATGGAACGTTTATAGGAGGTAATGAGGGTTATCATCTATCACTTTTCAGTCTGTGGATCAAGTCAGAAACGAGGGCTGTCCATCCTGTTTGGTGAGATGCGCCAAGTCCTTTACCATTATCGCCATGGAAATATTCGTGAAAGAGGATGAGGTTGTCATTGCCTGGGCGATTATAAAATTCCTGATATTCCCCGAATACAGGCCTCCGACCCAGCGGATCTCTTTCAAATATCTTAATGATCCTCCTGCTCAGCTCATTTGCCACTTCATTTAAATTCATCATGTTACCGCTATTGGTTGGGCATTCGACTTTAAGGGAATCGCCATAAAACGCTCCATATTTCCGAATGCTGCGGATGATGAGATAATTCATCGGAATCCATACAGGGCCTCGCCAATTTGAATTTCCGCCAAAGAAATCACTGGTTGAATCCCCGGGGTCGTAATTTATGGAGTAATCGTGGCCGTTGATATGCATTGTATACGGATGCTTTTCGTAATATTTAGACAATGCACGGATACCTGTGGATGAGAGAAATTCCCCTTCATGTAAGAGGCGTTTCAGTAAAGTGACCAATCGTTCCCGTGGGACAAGTGAATGGAGTACATCATCACGTTCACTATGTTCTTCATTCGGCCAAAAGAATCCGTTTCGAATGCGGTA
>JBIKIB010000333.1:0-4423 GCA_044361845.1 Chitinophagaceae bacterium
TGAATGAATTCCTTGAAAAGAACGGCATTGAAAGTGTAGAGACGGATCTCGGGGAATACATTCAGCAACTCGATGACGAGCCGCCATACCATATAGTGACTCCTGCCATGCATAAAAGCAAGGAAGATGTCGCCAGACTTTTTGCGGATAAGCTTGGCACAAGACCCGGGATGTCTCCCGAGGAACTCACCATGGTCGCCAGGAACAATCTGCGCGGAAAATATATCTCTGCCGAGGTGGGTGTCACCGGAGCGAACTTCATCATATCTGATACCGGCAGCATCGCCATCACGGAGAATGAAGGTAACGGAAGGCTCAGCTGCGCATGGCCAAAAGTCCATATCGTCGTGGCAGGCATCGAAAAGGTTATTCCTTCCCTGGAGGACCTCGCACTGTTCTGGCCCCTGCTCTCCACTTTCGGGACAGGTCAAAAGGTGACTGTATACAATACGATCATAAGCGGTCCGCGCCAACCAAACGAAACGGATGGTCCGGAAGAGATGTATGTCATTTTGCTTGACAACGGCAGAACGAATATCCTCGCTGACCCCAAGCAACGCGAAAGTCTTTACTGCATCCGCTGTGGGGCTTGCCTCAATGCCTGTCCTGTATACAAAAATATCGGCGGACATGCTTACGGCACCACTTACAGTGGACCCATCGGTAGTGTGATAACACCGCACATGAAGGATCTCGATGAGTGGAAGCACCTCAGTTTCGCTTCATCTCTTTGCGGCAACTGCACCGAAGTATGTGCTGTGAAGATCAATTTACATGAGTTATTGCTGGATAACCGCCATCAGGCTGCCGTCGGAAGCACTATTGGCCTGTCGGAACGACTGGCCTGGAAGATCTGGAAGCGCGCATCCCTCAACCGTACACTCATGAATGCCGGTAATCGCAGGATAAAGAACTGGATGGTCAATCGGATGTTCACGGCATGGACCAATCATCGAGCCCCTTTGAATTTTCCCGAGAAGACATTCAATCAGCTATGGAAGGCCGGTCAACAAGCCCAGAAATGATGACTGACGGTCGCTGATAAGTCCAAACCATGGGGTTACATGATCCTGATCCTCACAGATACGGCCTCGCCCAGATTAGATTACATCGTCAGATTGTTGTTTGTCGACATATCCGGCCTGAGTGTTGTGGTCACCACCGACCGGAATGAATGGCTTTCATCTACCGGTCCCAGGATCAACTATACAAAAGACTTTTTTGACGCAGCCTCATTTCACATTCATCCACAGGGACTTCTGTTTGAGCAGTCCATAAGGGATGTGGCCATCGATATTTCTGAAGTCCATGGGATGCCAGTTTTTTTTTCGGATCCTGCGGGTGATTTTCCATTCGATATCTTTTCAGCTTCCTTTTTTTTGGTTTCACGGTATGAGGAATACCTGCCACATGTCAGGGATGCTTATGGCAGATTTGATGCACGGTCAAGCCTTGCCTTCAGGGCTTCATTCCTGCATCTCCCCATGGTGGAGATATGGGCAAATGAGCTGAGGTCGGCGTTGATGAAACGCTTTCCAGGCCTTGTTTTTCCGGCTAAACGCTTCAGTTTTCTTCCTACATATGATATTGATATCGCCTATGCCCATGCAGGGCGCGGTGCTTTCAGGACAATTTCGGGCGGCATCCATTCCCTTTTATCCGGCCGATTCGATCTGATGTGCACAAGGTTCAGGGTCATTGCGGGCAGGGAAAAGGATCCATATGATTCATATGATTTTTTGAATGGGCTGCATGATCGGTTTGGATTGTCTGCCATCTTTTTTATCCTGGCCGCTCGAAATATAAGGGGATATGACCGAAACCTGTCTGCACAACATCCTGCCCTGCAACAATTGGTAAGGCAGCTGGCGGATCGGTATGAGGTCGGCGTGCATCCATCCTGGCAGAGTGGGGATCATCCCGGATCACTTACACAAGAAATCAAAACAGTCGGGGATTTATGCGGAAAGGCAGTGCACTCCAGCCGGCAGCATTATATCCGTCTGGCTTTTCCTTATACGTACCGGCATCTTTTAGCGAATGGCATAGGGGATGATTATTCTATGGGGTATGCCACGATAAATGGTTTCAGGGCTTCTGTGAGTTCTTCCTTCCTGTGGTATGATCTGGAGAATGATCGTGCAACAGCGCTTCGTATACACCCCTTTTGTTATATGGATGCCAATGCCTTTCATGAGCTGCGAATGAGCCCCGAAGAGGCATTCAGCGAACTGTCAAAACTTTATCTGTCTGTGCGAAAAGTGAATGGCTGCATGATCGGAATATGGCATAATTCGATGCTTGGGACCGACCCTATGTACGCCGGCTGGCGGGAAGTATATGTTGCATTCCTGGAGATGTTATCCGTGGGGTCATGATGATTTCCTGAATCCGGTGTTCACAAGGTATACTCCGAATAATGTGATCATCGTACCGAGAGCTATCATCATCGTCAATTTTTCATTGTTCAGCAGGGAGCCGATCACAACTGCCACTACCGGGTTGATGTATGCATAGACGGATGCCTGGGCGGCGGGTAACCTTTTGAGTGCATATATGAATGCGGCGAATGCTATGATCGATCCGGTGATCACCAGATAGGCTATGGCATACCAGGATACTGCCGGAATGTCGGCTATGGGTATCAGTTGACCAGTCACACCTGCAATGGCCGTAAGGATCAACCCGCTGAGGAACATCTGCCAGCCAATACTATAGTAGGGATTAATGTTTTGGGCATGCTTGACGGTGAACAATGTTCCAAGTCCCCATGTCATGGTAGCGACCAGGCCCATCATTAGTCCTATCGAAAAGCTGGAGTTGAAGATAGCGTCAATGTATTCGTAGAAGATGACGACTATACCCCCGAAGCCCAGTAACAGACCGACGCTTGTGGTTCGATTGATGCGTGAGTCTTTGAACATGAACAGGCTGAAAACTGCGATCCAGATGGGGGAGATGGCTCCTATCACCGCCCCCAAGCCACTGGGGATGTATTTCACTGACCAGGTACTCAGACCATTACTCACCACGAACATGACCACACTCATCCATGTGAATTGCAGCAGCGCTGCACGGGTTGGCCACTTGAATCCTTTAAAACGGAAGTAGATGATGTATATTCCTCCACCTATGAGCTGCCTTATGCCTGACATCTGTAGTGCCGGCATATGGGCGATGCCACGTGCAGAAGCCAGCCATGTCGTGCCCCAAAGGAAGCTGACAATTCCCACGGCGAATAAAGCCCGGGTCCTGTCTGTTTGATATGACGGGCGAAGTGGTTGCAGTGATGACCTGATCGTATCAAACAGGTCTTCCATGAAATTTTTCACTTGTGCCCTCATTGGGTTATGTTGGTGGCTTACCGTATCAGTGCCTGAAATGACGCATCCCGGTGATGACCATGGCAAGTCCGTTTTCTTTGCAAAATAGCACCGAGTCTTTATCGCGGATCGACCCTCCCGGTTGAATGAACGCAGTTATACCCGCTTCGTGCCCCATTTTGACGCAATCATCAAAGGGGAAGAATGCATCGCTGGCCATCACGGCCCCTTTTGTATCCGCTCCAAACTGTTTCGCTTTTTCAAGTGCCTGCCGAAGCGCATCGATCCGTGAGGTCTGTCCGCATCCTTTCCCGATCAGTTTGAGGTCACGTACCAATGCTATGGCATTAGACTTGAGATGCTTACAGACGATATTTGCAAAATCAAGGTTTTTTTTCTCTTCATCCGTTGTTGCCCTGGATCCGCTTTCATCCCATGTTTGTATGTTTCCTGTATCAGTATCCTGCGATAGCACGCCCCCCAGCAGGGATTTGTACTGTCGTTCTGGATTGAATGAAGCGTGTTGTTCGAGGATGATCCTGTTTTTTTTCGAAGAGAGTATTGTCAGTGCTTCTGTTGAGAAGGATGGGGCAATGAGCACTTCAAAGAAGATCTCATTAATGGCTTCTGCGGTCTGCGCATCTATTTGATGGCTGCAAGCGATCACTCCTCCGAATGCACTTTCAGGATCCCCGGAAAGTGCTGCTTCCCAGGCGGATCTGACGGTTCCTCGAAGTGCGATGCCGCACACATTCGTATGCTTGATGATGCTGAACACAACCCCTTCCTGGCTTTTGAAATCTCCCATCAGCTGCACTGCCGCATCCACATCCACCAGATTATTATAGGAAAGCTCTTTGCCGTTGTGTTGTTTGAACAATTTGGTGAGGTCACCAAAGTAGACGCCTTGCTGGTGTGGATTTTCACCATAACGCATGCTCCTTGAAGGGCTGACGGATTCCACGAAATGACCAGTAGCGTGGGGATTGAAATACTTCGCGATGGCCACATCATAGTGTGCCACGGTGCTGAATGCTCGAGATGCGTATGCCTTTCTCTGTGCCAGGTTCGTTTCACCAGACTGTGCTTTCAGCATCTCT
>JBIKIB010000054.1:0-14347 GCA_044361845.1 Chitinophagaceae bacterium
GAACTCATCCACGCGGTACTATCCTCAAGATACCGGACGCATACCACAAAAGGGAACCTGAACAACCACATAGGCATTCCGCTGACTTTGCTGGACATGCCCAAAGACACAGCGATCGCCGTGATAGAGATGGGCGCAAATCACCAGCAGGAGATCAGAGGATACTGCAGCTATGTGATGCCAACCCACGGCATCATCACCAATTGCGGAAAGGCTCACCTCGAAGGCTTCGGAGGCGTCGAGGGTGTACGAAAAGGCAAAGGTGAACTATTTGACCATCTCCGTGCACATGACGGGACGGCTTTTGTCATGCGAGACCTTGACTATCTCCTTGACATGAGTCGTGGGATACCGCACCTCGTCACCTATGGATCGGCAGATGCGGATGTCACGGGCCGGGTGTTGCACAGCGAACCGTTTCTGGTTGTTGGTCTCGACAATGGTGATGCGCCCTGTATCGAAACACAACTTGTAGGAGATTATAATCTGGCGAATGTCCTGGTGGCGGTAACCATAGGACGATATTTCAAAATTCCTGATGCAGTCATCGCCGCAGCCATCAACACATATCAACCATCCAATAGCCGTTCGCAAATGGTGGTCCGGAACAGCAACCGCATCATCCTCGATGCATATAATGCCAACCCGACAAGCATGCGCGCTGCCATCGATAACCTGATACGACAGCCACAGGAAAAGAAAGTCATCCTCATCGGCGGAATGATGGAACTGGGCAGTGAAAGCATTGCCGAACACGCCGCTATCGTATCCTTGCTGCAGGCACATTCCTGGCATCTTGTGATCCTGGTAGGAGGTGACTTCGGCCATGTCGCACATGGCTACAAATACTTTCCGAATGCAGCAGCTGCGGCAGAATGGCTTGAAAAACATCCCGTGACAGATGCGCTGATCCTCTTAAAGGGATCCAGGAGTATGCAAATGGAGATGATACTACCAGCGTTGTGACCGGTGACAGAAATCACATTATGCATTTAAGGGAAGTGATACATTTGCACTAACCAAATACAGCACATGCCATCGCAAAAACCCAGCTATCTGCTCAGCGTGCTCGGCAACCGTTGCCCACGTTGTCGGACGGGCCGAATATTCAAGGAAAAAAACCCCTACGATCTGGGAAAGGTCGTGCTCATGAATGAAGCATGCCCTGTCTGCGGACAACTGACAGAGATCGAAACAGGATTCTATTATGGTACAGGATATGTAAGCTATGCACT
The DNA here is from genome assembly GCA_044361845.1 of Chitinophagaceae bacterium. Classification (GTDB taxonomy): domain Bacteria; phylum Bacteroidota; class Bacteroidia; order Chitinophagales; family Chitinophagaceae; genus Pollutibacter. The sequence continues at coordinate 1,236 of JBIKIB010000054.1, forward strand.
CACCGTGGCGTTCAGTGTCGCCTCTTTCATTGCCTGGTGGGTGTTGATCGGATTCTCCCTTGACGATACCAGATTCTTCTGGTGGATGGGTATCAATGCCCTACTGCTCTTATTGTTGCAGCCATTGATCATGCGGCTCTCCAGAAGTCTTTGGCTGTCATGGTTCGTGGGATACGACCCCGACTGGAAGGACAAAGCTCCGGATGGTCCGAACGAACGATTGATAAAAGAACACCAGCATAACTGGTGAATCGCTGCAGATGATCGATCTCGATTGATTCAAGAAAGATCATGCTCCTATAATCAGGTTGTTTTTGAACCGGAATGACCGGCCAGCAGATAAGAAACCGCTATCATGCAAATGCAGAAAATATCGGATAAATGATCCTTTGGGGTGATGGCTTCAAAATGGCACTTTTGAACTGATACCATTCAATTCCGGATCAAAATAGTCAAGAATAAAAAAAGGATCCCGTTCTTATGAGCGGGATCCTTTTTTATCTGCCTGTGGCAATCCTTGAGTGATATCGGATCATCATCAGATCTTCACGATTGAGTAGGTATTGTTCATGAAATCTACGGTGATCTTATAATTTCCACTGACATCCGGAGAAGGCATATCGGAACCTTCCGGCTTCAGCGCCCCGCCGCCTTTAATGCCGGGGGCCTGATCGTCGGCTGCTCCGAATTTCTTGCCCCAGTTGCCATTCTCTGGCAGGAACAGGAATTTCTTTCCGGCCGTCAGGGCCAGCGTCAGTTCGAAACGGGTGGCATTGACCCGGGTGAACCTTTGTGAAGGAACTGGTACGGGATTGTTCCAACTGCCCGGTGTGGCGTCCCCTACGATGAATAAATTGTCAGGAAGACCATGCTGCTGGGTGAAAGCGGTGACCGTGAACATGCCGGTCTGAAAGTCCATGAGCATCTTGTACAAACCGCTATTGGCTGGGCCGGGGAAATTATCAGACAGGTTGAATCCGAAATTACCACCTGCGGCAAGGCCCGGAATGGTATTACTCGCCACGGAATACTTATTGCTCCAGTCACCATTGCTTGGCAGCAGCAGGTATTGTTTTCCTCCGTTCAGCTGGAATATACCACCGAAAGTCGTCTCATCGATCCTGTTCAATTCCTGAGAGGGTACCGGCACGGGATTACTCCATCCGCCTTGGGTGGCATCTCCCACGATGAAGAGCTTACCGGTGGTGGGAAGCGCTACTTTAGGGGGGACTTTGTAGGTGGTGGCCCTTATTCGGACGGTATTGGAGACGCGCTTTTCATTGTTGTTGGCATAGGAGGATATCACGCGCATGTCAAGGTCATAGGCTTTGTTGAACAAAAACCCATAGTTGAGCATGATCGTATTAAGCTCCTTAGCGGTCATTTGAAGGCTTCGGGAGCCTGACATTTCGCGGGAAATGGCTTTGGAGAAATTGCGACCTGCGGAATCCACCTGAACGATATACTTGTATTTCATGGAGTCTGTCGAATACTCAGGACTCGTCCAGGAGAGAGTAAGGGCCACATTATTGCTGTCAGCCGGTGCAGGGGCGATAGCAGTTGCTGATGCCGTCAGCACAGGCTCCTTACCATCGCTGTAAAGCGGCAGATCCGCAGCCTTTTCGCAGGCCACAGCCATCAGGAGCAGCATGGCTGCCATGAGGCTTTTTATGCTATTCAATCTCATATGATGTGCTTTTATGGATGGATGGTTATTGTTTCACGACGGTAAAAAGCCCTTTCTGGAAGTCCACAGTGATCTTATAGTTGCCCGCTGCGGCCGGTGAAGGGAAATCCTGTCCTCCGCTGCTGAAGAACCTGAACTCACCACCATTGGCGATGCCGCCTGCCGTATTATCCACGACGGCATACTTGGTCGACCAGCTGCCATTTTCGGGAAGGAACAGGTAGTTGGTACCAGCTCCGCCAAGGGCCAGGGTGATCTCATAGAGCGTGTTCGAGAGTTTCTTGAACTCCTGAGATGGCACTGGCACCGGGTTGTTCCAACCACCCGGAGTGGCATTCCCCACAATGAACAACTTACCAGTGAGAGGCAATGCCACTTTCGGCGGCGGTGCGTATGGCGTAGCGGTGAACGTCACTTTGTTGGAGACCAGCTGCGCTGCGTTATTCGTGCCAAGGCTGCTTGTGATACGTGCTTCTAGACTATACCTTCTGCCAAAGGGCAGAAACATGGTATTGCCGAGGATCGCATTGAATTCAGCAACCGTATAGCGCTTCATGAGGTCCTTTGATACGGTGGTCACAAACTTACTCTTACTGCCGAAATTCGCACCGACCGTGTCGATCTCCAGCTGGTAGTTGACATCCTGTGAACTGATGCCGGTGGTGAACTGATATTCCGGATTGGTCCAATCGAAACGGATCGCTTCAACGGATTCATCCGCCGGTGGTGGCTGCAGATTCACTGCGGTGGTGGAGGCTGTCAGGGCAGGCTGCTTACCCCCCTTGTAGAAGATCTTGTTTTCCTCCTTCTCGCAGCTTGAAAACAGGAAGGCGACGACCAGCATCATGGGTATCGCAGTTATCATTTTTTTCATGTTCTTGCTGTTTGATAGTTTAGTAACCGGTGTTTTGCTTGATATTCGGGTTGGAGCCAACTTCGGTGGCAGGGATTGGATACAACTTACGGAATGACCCAACTCCTGTGCCATTCTTCACACCCCCTTTCCATGGCCACAGGTAAGATCCTTCCGTGAACTGCCCGTAACGGATCAGGTCAGTCCTGCGGAATCCTTCCCAATACAATTCCCGTCCACGCTCATCCAGCAGGAATGCGGCATTCATGGAGACATCGGAAATATTCCCGGTCGTACTGCCATACGCCCTTTCACGGAGTTTATTGATATAGCCTACAGCAGTGACACGGTCACCGCCACTGCCACCCCTGACGACACCTTCCGCGTAGATGAGGTACATCTCTGCAAGGCGGAAGACAGGGAAATCAATATCACTGAAGGTGCGGCTTGGGTCAGTACCGAAACCACCTGACCTGGTCTTGTTGCGGAACTTCGTCACCCCAAAACCATCCTTGAACTCGCTGATCTTATCGATCTCCAGTTTGTGCTGGAAGAACTGTGCACGCTTGTCTTTAGCACCGGTAAAGTCAGGAAACAACAACGGCAGGTTCTTGGTTGTGCGGATCCCGCCCCATGATGAAAGACCGGAGAAGTTCTGATCCATATCCCCGCCAACGGATGCATTCACCAGAAAGGTTGTGCCACCGTAGTTCTTGGTCTTTATTCCGTCAAAGTTCAAGGTCCAGATCGCTTCTGTATTCGAGATGTTATTATCTGCAAGCAACAGGTTGCGATAATCAGGCAGAAGTGTGTATCCTGCATCGATGACCCGCTTGGCATTGGCGATGGCCTCCGACCATTTGGCCGTGCCGGTGTACACCTGTGCGTTCAGATTCAAGCGGGCGAGCAATGCCCAGGCAGCGGCTTTATCGGCCCGGCCATACGCATTTGTTTTGGCAGCCGGCAGCTCACTGGCAACACTGTTCAATTCAGCGTCGATGTATGAGAAGAGTTTTGCCTGGCTAGTCTGCTCCGGGCGGCTGGCAGCGCCGATGGAAGTCTGCTCCGTGGTGAATCCCGGATTTCCGTAAAGATCCAGGAGTACCCAATACTGATATGCCCTTACAAAACGGGCTTCCGAACGCATCGCCTTGATGTTGTCAGCCGCAGAACCTGTGATTCCACGGGCCGCCAGTTGTTCGGGCGCACTCTCACGGATGAACTCGTTGCAAAGGGTGACCACATAGAAGCAACGATTATAGAGTCCCGTCAGGAAGCTATGGTTCGCGCTCCAGTTCATATTATGAAACTCCCATATATCAGCATCATTCCAGGCCACAACGGCCTCGTCGGTGCTGAGTTCCTGTGCCTTCCAGAAAAGTCGGAGAAAATCAGAAGTACCTTCGTCGATGCCGGCGACATCACCGGAACCTGCAGGTCCACTGTTGCCGGTAAGTGCCATGCTTCCGTACACTTTCGCCAACACTTGCTTGTAACCCGCCTCATTGGCATAGAGTTGGGCACCGGTCACATCATTTGGCGGAAAGCGGTCAAGGTCTTTGTGACAGCCGGCAAAGAGCATCGCCGCCATCAGTAAACCCGTCCATTTGATCGATAACTTTATCATGGTTAATGATTTGAATGTTTTAGAAATCAAGGTTCACACCGAAGGCGAAAATCCTCGGGCGAGGATAGATCTGGTTGTCGATGCCGCCATTGACCTCGGGATCCAGACCGCTATACTTCGTGACCACGAAAGCGTTCTGAACGTTTGCCGTCAGTCGAAGCCGCACGTTCTTCATCACTTCACCTGCATCATATCCTACATTGATGTTGTCCATGCGAAAGAATGAAGCATTCTCCACATAATAATCACTGAAGTACTGGTTGTTTGTGAAGCCTGTCTTCAGATAGCTTGTGCTTGCGTTTCCAAGCCATCCCAGCGGGTTAAGGACCTGGCGCAGTACTCCGCGATTGCTCGCATTGTTGTTGTAAAGATAGTTGCCGATGTTGATGCGTCCCACAAATCCGGCATTCCAGCGACCAAATGTCACGGCACTGTTGAGTCCCATGAACACACGCGGATCGGGTGAATTATACCGGTACAGATCACTGTTATTGATGATGCCGTCGCGGTTGATGTCTTCATACAGTCCTTCTATGGGTTCGCCGCCGACCCCATAGATCTGCTTGCGGACATAGAAGCTGCTTGGACGATGGCCCACAGAGTGTATCTGGATCGTGTTACCGGTACCGCCACTGATACCACCGACGAAGTTACCCGGGAAGGATGGGTCTGGATTGAGCAGCAACTTCGTGATCTTAGGGTCGATGTATGTCAGGTTGAAGCCGACATCCCATGTCAGTTTGTTGGTCTTCACCGGCGTGACATTCAGTGTCAGTTCAAAACCCTTGCTCTCGATATTGCCGACATTCGTCAACAGCTGGTTGCTGAAGTTCGTTCCGAGTGGGATTGGCACCACGCTCAGCAGATCTTCTGTCTTGCGGGTGAACACATCAAAAGAACCCGAAATACGGTTCTCGAAAAATCCGAAGTCAACTGCTGCGTTGATGTTACGGGTGGTCTCCCAGCTAAGATTCGGGTCATAAGCGCTTGGCCGCTGCATGCTGAGGAATTCGCTGCCGAGCTGATACTGTGCTGCATTGTTGCTGAGCGAGTAGCGGGGCAGATATCCGTAGAAATCAATGCCGTCCTGCTGGCCGGTGATGCCCCAGCCCACGCGGAATTTCAGGTCACTGACCACTTTGGAGTTCTTGAGGAAAGACTCGTTGTTCACCCTCCAGGCAAATGCCACGGATGGGAACACACCCCAGCGGTTATCCTTGCTGAAACGGCTGGATCCATCCGTACGAAGGCTTCCCGTGAGGATATAGCGATCCGCTATCGAGTAGTTCATCCTGCCGTAATATGAAATGAGCGTGTACTGCGACTCGCTGGTCGCGAACTGAGGCTCAGAACCGGGGATGACCGATTTGTCGAAACGATGGTCAGGATAGTTCGGATTGGTGAACAGGAAATCCTGGTATCCGGTACCGGCCATCAGGTCTATCCTACTATCGGCAAAATTCAGGTCCTTGACATAGTTCAGGTAGAAATCCATCAGCAGGTTCCTGCGGTTGCTCTGGTATTCGTTGTTGACACCACCGTAATGAACCACTTTGAAAGGATTACCCTGTGTCTCCCAGCGACGATACGTGGCCGGAGCGCTATCGCTGACCATCACGGTACCCCTGCCTTCCTGGACATCATAGCCCAGGTTGAGGTTTGCCCTTAGGCCAGACAGGAACGGTATGCTATAGTCCAGCTGCAGGTTACCGATGCTGCGAAGCACGGTGCTTTGGTCATCGCGCATGTCCAGCAAACTCATCGGATTGATGGGTCCGAGTGCCTGTGGAGGTGCACCGGACGCGTTGTTATCCACATACGTGAAGAAACCTCCGAAGCGCGGGCTGCTGACCCGAACAGGTTGTGTGGGATCAAAAGAGATCGCACTTCCGATGGCACCTTCATCAGCGAAACGGTTGGTGGTGCGGGCGCCTTTGAGGTTCAGATCCACTTTCAGGCGATCTTTCAGCAGCCTCGGGCTAAGGTTGATGCTCGCCGTCTGCCGGCCGAAATTGCCTGTCTTGAGGATGCCATCCTGGTTAAGGACCCCAGTGGAAAATCGGAAAGGAAGCTTTCCTCCCATCAGGGCACCCGAAACACCGAAGTTGATGTCTTGGCCAAGAGCCGTCCGGTAGATCTCATCCTGCCAGTTGGTATTGGCAGCCCCCAGCTTGGAAATGTCAGAAGAACCACCACCCTTTGTACCCACGATATCGCGGATCTGTGCGGCAGTGAGAACGTCCACCTTGCTGGCCGGCTGCTGTACGAAGAGCTGTGCCCCGAAGTTGAACCGCAGTGCCCCCTTGGAACCCTTGCGGGTGGTGATGATGATCACCCCGTTGGATGCGCGCGAACCATAGATGGCAGCAGCGGATGGGTCCTTGAGGACCGTGAAATTTTCAATGTCATTGGGATTGATCATGTTCAGCGGATTGACCGAACCGCCGATGCCGGAATTATCGACCGGAACGCCATCGATGACGATCAACGGGTCATTACTGGCATTGAGCGAAGCGCCACCGCGGATGCGGATCCTGCTGCCGGCGCCAGGTGCACCACCATTAGAACTTATCTGCACACCGGCGACCTTGCCGGCGATCAGCTGTTCCGGTGTCTGTAAGGCACCTTTGACAAAATCCTTGCGGGAAATGCTGGCAACAGCCCCGGTAAGGTCACGCTTACGCTGGGTTCCGTAACCCACAACGACGACCTCATTCAGGTTTCCCGGAATTTCTTCAAGGGAAATGGTGATGGGTTCCGTCAAGGCAGAAACGGCCAGTTCCCTGCTCCGGAATCCGACTGAACTGATCACAAGGGTGGAACCGGCATCTGCATCAAGGCTGAATAGTCCGTCAGCATTGGTGGTGACACCCCTGCTGCTGCCCTTCACCAGGACCGATGCATTTGAAACCGGACCGCCGTCCTTACTGTTGACGACATTGCCGGTAACCTTCCTGCCCTGACCGAACGAAATGTGCGTCATGGCAAGAAGCAGCAGTCCAAGCAACCCCAGTCGCATGGACGATCGCTTACTTCTCATAGTTGATGTTTGTTTATGGTGAATAAAACTGTCTCCATCTTTGTTTTATTTGACAAGCATGAAAGCTTTCCGCATCCGCCTTCCTTCCAGATCCAGCACAATGAAATACTGACCAGCCGGGAGCCCCCCCCTTCCGCCCGCAGAGGACAGATCGAACACCTGCGCATGACGACCCTTGGAGCGGTTTCCGCTGAATATGGTGGCCACCATCTGTCCCTGCGTGTTCCACATGCTTATGTCAACCCTGCCGGAAATAGGCAAATCATACGCCAATGTGGCCCGCGATGCAGCAGGATTCGGATACACGATCAGCGATTGATCACTAAAGCCGGGCAGCAGATCGTTCAGCGAAGTGACAAGGTCGTTGCCCACCTGCCTGTCGAGATAAACATGATACTGCCCCGGCATCAGACTCATGCTCTGCGGGGTCCCGGTGGCACTGAACGTGGTGCGGTTGAGGTGGTCATACCAGGTACCCGGCGATGGGAAACGCACCGTGTCGGTGACGGGCACCACGCCGAAGTTCCCGATGACGACCACTTTAAGGGAATCTCCACGGAGCTTAAGGGTCTTGAATGCTGACGACAGGTAGGCGTCGACGTTGGTATTCGTGGTGAACGTCGACAGATACTTCGGGATATTCCTGAGCGAGAGCATGGAGGCATAGACGTTGTACAACTTCCTCCGGTCAGCATCCTGACGATAGTCCCATCGTATGGGCTTTGCATCCGTCCGGCATTGCATATCGGGATATGGCTGCGGTACCGTTCCGTTCGACGGGCAGTAGGTGATCGAGTAATCATAGCCCAGCTCCCCGAACTGCCAGAGCATCTTCGGGCCGGGCATCATCGCCCAGAAAGCCGCAGCCATCCCGCTCCGTTCCAGAGCGATCGGAAGCGACTTCGCATTATGGCTGCTGTTGCTGCTGTTACCGAAATTCAGATTCTTGTACATCAGGCGCTCTTCATCATGGCTTTCCTGATAGCCGATAAGATGGGGATGATTCCAGTTTCTGGACTTTGCAATGAGATGGCTGAAATCCGAATTGGGAATATACCCCATCGTGGCCTCATTGAAATTATGATTGGCATTGCCCCAAAGGAGCATGCCATAGTCTGATAGTTCTATTTCCTCCACATTGGCGGCGAAATGCTCAAGGATACAGTAACTGCCGGAGGAAAACCCCTGCATCTTATCATAGATCCGCTTCCATAGGGAAATGCGGGATGCATCGTATGCGCCCCAGGCACCTACATTGACAGGGTTGTTGACCTGTGTGAATCCTTTGGAGAGATCCCACCTGAACCCATCGATCTTGTAATTCACCAGCCAGTGCTCGACCACACGATCGACGAAAGCCTTCGTATCGGGACTTTCATGATTGAAGTCATACCCCACATTGAAAGGATGCGTTGCATCCGGATTGAACCAGGGATTGCCCGGTGCAGGTTTCCCCGTGGACGCATCCATGTAGAGCTGTACCATGGGCGATTGACCAAAGGAATGGTTCAGTGCGATATCCATCACCACCGCCATGCCATTGCTGTGACATGTATCTATGAAACGACGCAACTCGTTCTCCGTGCCGTAATATTTATCCGGTGCGAAATAAAAAGAAGGATTGTAACCCCAGCTGTTGTTCCCTTCGAACTCGTTGAAAGGCATGAGCTGGATAACGTTCACGCCTAACCGCTTCAGATAGGAGATCGTGTCGATGAGCAGTTTCCAGTTGGGAGTACTTCCGAAATCCCGCAGGAGCAGTTCATAAATGAGCAGATTGCGCTTGTCGGGCCGACTGAAGTTGGCAACCTTCCAGTTGTATTTCGGTTTGGCCGTTTGAAGCACCGACACGATACCGGTGGCCTTCCCTGTCGGATATGGCTTAAGGTTCGGATAAGTGGCTGACGGGATATACTGGTCATTCCAGGGGTCCAATACTTTTTCTGCATGATAGTCCGCGACTTTCAAACTCCCGTCGACAAAAAACTGATATGCATATTCTGTCCCGGGAGTTAGTCCGCTGATCCGAAGCCAGTGCCTGCCATCCGGACTTTTCGTCATCTGATAGGCGGAGGATTGCGTCCAGTTGTTGAAATCTCCGAGCACATGCACTGAATTTTTTCCCGGAGCATGAAAAACAAGCGTGACGGATGTATCACCGGGTTCCAAGTTGATGCCATTGCGCAAACCCTGAGGAACGGGCGCCACAGGCGCAGGGGCTGCAATAAAAAACTTCACGGAATCCCTTCTGGTGACCGCCCCAATGCTCGCTTCCGCAAGGATCACCTGCATGCCCGAAGCGACTATCACAGGATTTGCACTGATGGTGGATACGCCGCTTTGGGATGCCAGTTCCGTCCCATTCAGGAATAACTTCATGGCCGAAGCATCGCTGGCATTGGCCGATATGGATATGTTGTCACCGACATTCTTGGTGATCGTCTCGGGAAGGGGTGCGAACATCGGCTGCATCAGCGGCAGATCGATGCGGACCTGCAATCCGTCTTCATATACCGGTATGAACATATCCGTACCATCGGCATTTCGCTGGACGATCATTCCCGCACCGTTTCTGAAAAGTATGGCGACCTTGAGTATTTTCTCTGCAGCATTCGTCATGCCAAAAAAACCACGCAGACCACCACTGATGGTGAATTTCCATCTGTTCGAACCGAGATAACTGCATTGCGCTTGCGTGTTGGGCGTATTGAAAGATGAAAACTTCACATATCGCCAATCTGTCATCGAAGTGCTGAGGCTCGTGATGGCCCCGATATGCACATACACATCTGACGTTGTGGAGTAATTATTCAATCCCTTATTGCCTTTACCCGCATCGACCGTGATTTCGACAGTAGCCGTTCCGGACTCCCGCACAAAGCCAGGCGTCCAGGTCAATAACTGACCAAAGCCTGACATTGCCACGAAAAAGGTGGCAACCACAAGAAGATACTTCATATGCGGGCGATTCATTGCAATCGTTTACGTGTATAATTTACACATTCCACAAATTTCGGAAGTTTTTCGGGGCTTTCATACAAAAACCTCATGAATCTCGTCACATTTTTTTTTTTGTTGGAGTCGTCCGGCGCTTAAGGGTTCAAATATTTGACAAAACCTCGCGAAAATTAGGAAAGAATCACTTCCGAGTGAACTTTTCGAGGATGAGGTCGGCGGCTTTTTCGCCGATCATCACCGTCGCAGCATTTGTATTGCCCGATATGATCGTGGGCATGACCGATGCATCCGCCACGCGCAGGCTTTGGATGCCTTTGACACGAAGGGATGCATCCACGACGGATAGTGCATCATTACCCATACGGCAAGTGCCCACCGGATGGTAGAGTGTTTCAAGGCTTTTGCGGATATGCGTTCGCAGGGATTCGTCACTGAAAGGTCCTGCCGGGAAATGAACCCCCTCAGGGGAGTACTCCTTCATAGCGGGATGTTCGGCCACATCGATGCATCTGCGAACGGCGTACACGAGCTTGTCGAGGTCTGCAGGATGCGACAGGAAACATGGCTGAATGACAGGAGGATCCAGAGGGTCTGTACTGCGCAAAGTGACATAGCCACGGCTCTCCGGACGGATAAGGACGGCCAGTATCCCGAATCCATCGCGACGGGCGAAAGTCTTGAGGTTGTAGATATCGGAAGAATAATCCCCGGCGATCGCAATAGGTGCCATATGGAACTGTATGTCTGGGCGATCGGGCGAATCGTTCGTGGATAGGAAAGCATTGGCCTCCAATGGACTGTTCGACAAGGGACCGCCTTTCCATAAAAGATGCTGCAGCAACGCTTTGACCATGGGAAATGGACGGATCAGGGAGTTGCCGGTGGGGATATCGGTGTAGCTGCTGACGCCCGACCACACGTGATCCTGAAGGTTCCTGCCCACCCCTGGCAGATAAGCCTTTACGTCTATCCCAAATCGGGCAAGGACATCCCGGTCGCCTAAACCGGAGAGCATGAGTACCTGCGGCGATTGGATCGCTCCGGCACTCAGGATGACCTCCCCGTTACAGCCAATAAATTCCAGCCGTCCATTAGCATGAAGGACCTCAACACCCACAGCCTTTGCCTCATGTATCACGATCCGGGCAACATGACAGCCGGTGCGTACAAACAGGTTTTTCCTGCCCAACACCGGCTTTAAAAAAGCAGCAGCTGTGCTGTGCCGTTGATTGTTCCGGATCGTGAACTGCAACATGGAAGCACCAAATTGTTCACCTCCATTGTAATCCTCGTTGCGGGGAATTCCGCGCTCGGCACAGGCCCGGATGAACGCCTCCCCCAGTGGACTTGGACTGTGTGCTTTTTTGACATTCAGCGGACCACCCTTTCCATGCCATGGAGGGCCGAAATCCTCGTTGTTTTCTGACCGGATAAAATAAGGAAGGACATCCGCATAGGACCATCCTTCATTTCCCAGTGCGGCCCATTCGTCGAAATCTCTCCGATTTCCCCTGACATAGGCCATCGCATTGGTGCTGCTGCTGCCGCCGAGCGTCTTGCCGCGGGGCACATAGAGCCTTCGCCCATCGACATGCTCCTGCGGCTCTGTCCAGAACGACCAGTCCACACTTGTTTTGTTGAGTTTGGTGTAAGCTCCCGGAATATGGATCTCCGGCTTACGGTCAGGCTTTCCGGCCTCCAACAACAGGACGTTGCATGAAGGGTCCGCTGAAAGCCTGTTCGCTAAGACACATCCGGCAGAACCGGCTCCAATGATGATGTGATCATAACCCATGCGGATACAAGATTTTGTATCCCATGAAGATAAGTAAAATGGGGATGGTCGCGGAGACCAGCATCACCGACGGCCGATGAGTTTTCTGACGACCCTTTTGGCCTCCCATGTCAAGCCCGAAAGGGTGTTGATGACCGGGTTTCCGATACCGAAATTCCGTGCCTGCCGTTTCAGGAAGAGATAGAGGTCTCCATCCTTATTGATCTTATTGAGGTCATGCACGATGTCCTTATCGCCATATCCGTAATCAGGATGTTCGTGGTGGATGATGACCTGATCGAAAAAAGTCTGCTTACCAAGCATCTCACCCACCATGGTGAATTCTTTGTCGCAATAGAGTGACCTGTATCCGGGATGGTAGATATAGTTGAAACGCTTGTAGTACTTTCTGCCCATGATCGACAGCGTATTCAGGTCGCTGCGATTCCCATCATTGAACCACAGGATCCCATCAGTATCGGGATAGGTCTGCTGCATTTTTTCCCGGATGATGCGGTCGTAACCTTCCACAACGGGGATCATATCGTCGGATGCCAGCAGCAGGATGTCCCAGCCATCATCTTTCAGGTCGCGGTTGATGGCGTGTATCTTGCTCCGGCTCAACCCCGCCTGAATACTCAGGTTCGTGTATCCCTTTAACTTTTCAAGCACTTCCGGAACAAACATCTCCTTGTCATCCTCATCGATCGTGACCTGCACTTGCAGCCTCGACACATCACTGGCGTAGGCATAGTATCGATCGAGGGCTCTGAAAAAATTGGCGGCACGACCCCTTGTGGGGAATTTTATAAGGATCTTCATGCAGTGTACCTGGCTGTGCGGAAATGAAATGAATGGACTGCCTGGGTTCAAATGGCAGTGAAAGGAACTGGGGCTGAAAGGGCGCATGTTACGCTTTCGCTGCCCGAAGGTTCATTGCAACCCAAGATCCGAAAATGGGATGCACGATGCCCTATGAGGCGTCGTACATCCCTCCGGAATCGGATCGTTAAAACAAGGTATAGATAAAAGGCGCTACAGCGCTGCTTCCACCGAATACGATCAAAAGGCCAAGCAGAAGCAGGACGATGATGATGGGAGCGAGCCAGAATTTTTTTCGTTCTCTCATGAACTGCCATAGATCTGTCAGGAAATCCATATGTTATTTTTTTT
>JBIKIB010000334.1:0-4400 GCA_044361845.1 Chitinophagaceae bacterium
CAGCATTGATCGGATGGCCCTTTGGGTGATTCCCCGCCGGCGATATAGACCCTTCTGTCGCAGAAGGCAGCGCTTGCATTCGTTAGAGGGACCGGGAGTGGGGGCAAGCTGTCGATGGCGATGGTTGAGGAGGCTTCATCCCAGCGAAGGAGATAGACTTTGTCGCTGATGCCAGCGCTGTTCTCTCCACCCGCGTAGCAGACGCCTTGTGGGGTGGAGCAGCTGGCGGTATAGGCGATCTTCTCCGGAAGCGTTGCCGTGAAGGGGTTTTCGATGAGCCGGTCGCCTTTTTTCTCAAAAACATGGATCTTGTCGTGGTAGACTTTAGCACCACCCTGCCATGGCGGACCATCAGGGAAATCAGCACCGCCGGCCACGAGAAGATGCGTACCATGGCTGCCGATGACGGCACCGGCCACGCCGGGCATGAGCTCTCCGACTATGCGGGTGCTGATCGTCATACCCTTGTGCTGAGCGAAAAGACCTGTGGAAGTAGCCATACAGATCGTTGCGATTGTTATAAAAATGTACTTCATGTCACTTGAACAGTGATGCCTGAATCCATCATTTTCCCGTTTTTGCCGGCTACGGATCGGAATCGCTGGAAGCCGATTTTTTCGACATCGGTGCGGAATCTTTCAACATCCATGTCACTCATATTTCTGACGGGGAGCCTGAATGCTCCGCAGTCGATACCGATCAGCTTCATGTATGCCTTACCGGTAGCGATGCCTCCGTACTTACCCAGCAGGCGTATCATATCTATGGATATCTGCTGGCATTGAGCGGCCTTTTTCAGGTCGCCCCGGTCGAAAGCCTCGATCAATTCGTAATAAAGGGGTGCAGCGTAGTTGAAGGTACTGCCGACAGCCGCCTTTGCACCCAGGGAGAGGGCTGGCAGCATGTTTTCGTCCCTACCCCAGAGCATATCGTATTTGCCATCGGCGAAATTCATACAGGACTGGTAATCCATGAAGTCCTCATGGGTGTACTTGATGCCCATGAAGTTGGGGACATGTCTGTCCACTGCCCGTAGCAGGTCGTACATGGAAAATCCCACGCCTGTGAGTACGGGTATATGATAAAAGTAGAAGGGCATATCGGGCACGGCGGAGGCGACTTCGCTGCAGCATTGGGCGAGCATATCGACATTTGCCGGCTTGAAGTAGAAAGGCGGTAAGAAGGATACGGCATCGACGCCCACTTCCCTTGCATGATGTGCGAGCTCCTTGCATTCTGTGAGCGAATTTCCGCCCAGCAGCTGCATCAACGTGAAATTCTTATCGTTCTTTGTCAGGGCCACCCAGGCTTCCGCGACGGATTTTTTCTCCTGGAAAGTCATTGACACGCCCTCGCCGGTGGATCCGCAAATGAAGGCGCCCATCACACCATTTGCCTTGAGCATGTCGTAGTACGCCGGTATTCTTTCTAGATGCAGGGAGCCATCGGGGTGCATAGGGGTAAAGGGTGCGGCTACCAATCCCTGCAAGTGGATCCTTTTCATGATCGGGGATTTAAAGTCCGGCAAGATACAAGGAACATCTTGCATGTACCTGTCATCTTGCCGGAAAGTGAATGGTCTTGCTGCAGAAAGGTTCAATAGCCCTGTGTCTGCGTCAGCAAGGGGTCGTTATTGAGCATAGTGAGCGACAGCGGCAGAAGAAACTTCGCCGCTGTCGATGGGGAGAAATAAGTCGGGTTCAGGTTAGCATACACATACGCATCTCCTGCCCTCCTGAGTGCCCACCAGCGCTTGCCTTCGCCAATGAATTCCCGCAGGTATTCGTTGAGGATGGCGTTCAAATTGGCGGTCACACCGCTGTTGACATGTGGCGTGTAGCCTGCGCCATAGGCACGAAGACGGATGGCGTTGATCTCGGCCGAAGGGTCCTCTCCGAGTTTTGCCTTGGCTTCGGCGAGGAGCAATAGCACGTCGGCATAACGGAAGATCGGAAAGTCGTTGTTGTAGACCTGTGCGGTACCGGCGGTGGTGCCTAAGTACTTTGTCAGCAGGACACCCCTTACCGCGAAGGGGGCCGCATTGGAATACATCACCCTGAACGTTTTCGTGATCCGCTGGTCGGCAGGAGGCGTTGTCAGTCTCGTGATCATTGCCTGGTTGAGGCCAACGCGGTTGGCGCCATTCACGAATGGATATACGGATGATACCGTCGGAGTGGCTGCCTGGTCGAAAGAAAGGGTATTGGCCTGTATCGAGTTCACCAGGAAGCTGCCGAAGATCCCGTTCTGCGCCTGCTGCAACTCGTAGTTGACGGCAAAGATCATCTCCCTATTGTTCGTCTTCCGGGTGGGATCGAAGATATGTGCATAGTCGGCCTGGAGACCAAGTAACGCACCTTCTAGGTTTCTTACCTCCTGCAGGGCGGTGCGGGCGATGGTGAAGTCGGCATTTCCTCCGCCCATATGTGTACCTGACCAGAGGAATACGTCGCCCTTGAGGACCAGCGATGAGAGGCGACTCCAGTAAACCCGCTTATCCGTAGACAAAAGATTGGTTGGTCCGAAAAGCTGCAGCGATTTTTCGATATCGCTCTTCACCTGCGCCATGACCGTATCTGCACCGGTACGGCGTTTGTAGGTCTCCGCAGCATTCGTGATGGTTTCTACAGGTTCTGTATTAAGTGGTACATCGCCCCAGGTGCGCACCATGGTGAAATACACATAGGCCCTGAGACCGTGTACTTCGGCAAGGATCCTGTTTTTCTCGACTTCCGGCAGGGTTGTCTGCGGAATGATCTTTATGACGTTGTTGAAATTGTAGATCAGGTTATAAAAACCCGCCCAGTCGCCGAATGGCACGTTCAGCCGGCTGATATTATGTCGATATAGGTTCTGGAGTCCGCCGTCCACGGATTCTGTGAAGAGTCCATCGACCCAAATGTCGGAGCGCATTTCCCCCAGTTGGTAAAATGTGCTGTTATAGGCACGAAACCGGGCATACACGCCATGGTAGAGGGTTCGGGCGGCATTGGGATCTTTTAGGGCCTGGTCCTTGCTGATGGTGTCCTGGGGCACCACCTCATCCAGTTTCTTGGTACAGGAGAGGGAGGCGAGCATGATCAACATTGCGCCGCCAATCAGGAGATGTATATGCTTTTTCATCATCTTTCGGTTTAAAGTTCGATGTATCGTTTACAGGGTTACCCTCACGCCAAAAGTCAGTCGACGCGGCAGTGGGAACCTGCCCTGGTCGAACCCACCCACTTCAGGGAAGTTGCCGCTATATCCGGAGATGTACACAAGGTTGGAACCGGTGACATTGAAGCTTAGACCCTTCACCCTGTCACGGAGATATTTACCCAGCAATTTCGGGGTCAGGTCGTATGCCAGCGTCAGTTCTCGGAGCATGACATAATCTCCCTTCTCCCAGAGGTTGGCGGCAGGGTTGTTACCACTTGCGTCCGTGGCATAGTTGCGACCATGGTTTGCCCAATAGAAGCGTGGCATGGTGCCCGTGGGGTTGGTTGGCGACCAAGTTTTGAGGATATCGCTCGTGGAATTCTGCGAGCCCTGCACCTGGCTGAGGCCCCTCACGATCTGGTTGTTGAGGACGACGAACCCGAAGGCGTAGTCGAAGCCGGCATATAACCGGATGCCTTTGAACGAGCTGCTGAGGTTGAAACCGCCCATATGCTGCGGCGTGGTACGACCTACATACTGGAACTGACGGCTATCGATGGTGTCGTTGTTATATACCTGTTCCCATTGGGCATCACCCAGCTGTTTGATGCGCTTGTTGGCATAGGGCAAGAAGGCGTTGAAGAGGTTCGCATCACCGCTGATCTTACCGTCATCGGTGTAGATGCCCTTCCACTTGGGAGCCCATACCTCGTCGAGTCCTATGCGCCTGCCCTCAATGAGACCACCGACATAGATCTGCTGTCCGGGATTCTTTGGATCCCATACGAAGAATCCGCTCGTCCGATTGCCGGGCAGTGCGTTGAAAGGCAACTTCTTTGCATAGCTCTTTACGTGAAAGTAGTTGGCGCCGATGTCGAGGCTGAAGCCGTCGGGACGGGTCGGTACGATCACCCTGGCGTTAAGGGCCAGCTCGATGCCTTTGTTCTGTAACTGTCCGAGATTGGTCGTAAAACTGCCAAAACCCGTCTGTGAGGAGATGTTCAGACCCGCGAGTTTGTCATACACATTGCGGATGAAGTAGTCGATATTCACGGTCACTCGCTCATTGAGGAAACCCAGGTCAGCACCGAAGTTGATGCTGTTGGTACGCTCCCAGCGGACATCGGAGTTGATGTAGTTGTTGGCGAAAGTGCCACCCAAGCCATTATAGGTTCCTGCATTGTTATACACTTGTGCCGTGGCGAAGTATCCAAGTGAGTTGATATTTCCGTTGACACCATAGCTCAGTCTCGGCTTCA
>JBIKIB010000335.1:0-4395 GCA_044361845.1 Chitinophagaceae bacterium
CGCTTCCGGAGACCTATCTCGTCAGGCTTCAGCTTACGGATGCAAAAGGTAAAGCGATCTCTGTCAATGAATACTGGAAGACCTCCGGGGCGAACAAGGATTTTCATTCCTTCAACAACCTGCCCGCTCAGCCACTCACGGTGAAGCGACTGGCCGCCACGGATGGCAGATCCGTTTTTCGGGTAACGAACCCGGGTAAGAAACCGGTCGTGGGTATCAGGCTCAACATGACCGATGCAGAGGGCAACATCCTGTTGCCTGCATTCTTCAGCGATGGCTATTTCACGCTGATGCCCGGTGAGTATCGTGATATCGACGGCGGCCAGCGGGCCATGACCGCTTCCCTCAGGGTGCGTACGGAAGCGTATAACAGCGACGTGATCCTACATAAAGCAGACTGATCAGCTATGAAGAAACTATTGTTCGCACTCATCCTCATCCTGCCTGTATGGCAGGCGTCCGCACAGCCGACAGAGCAGCTCGTGCGTGTATCTGTGGTGCCCGATGCAGACAGCTGGCAGCGTATGGTCGGGGATCCCACCCGTTTCCATATCACTGTGATGAAGGATGGTGCTCCGATGCGGAACGCACGCATCGCCTATCAGGTGGGTCCGGAGCGGATGAAACCGATGCAGACCGACACCATCATGCTGACCGACGGGCGGTTCACCACTGCCGGTCATTCGATGCAGGTGCCCGGCTTTCTTCGTTGTGCCGTGACCGTTATGTTCGGCGGGAAGGCGTATCGCGGACTGGCGACGGTGGGCTATGATATCGCGGGGATCCGTCCGACTGTGACAAGGCCCGCTGATTTCGCAGATTTTTGGAATGGCGTAAAACGGGATCTGGCATCCGTTCCTTTGGATGCAAGGCTTACGCTCCTGCCGGAGAAGGGATCGGGATCGACGAATGTCTATCATGTCAATCTGCAGAACCTCGGGAATGCCCGCCTTTACGGCATCTTGTGTGTGCCGAAAAAACCGGGCCGGTATCCGGCAGTCCTCCAGGTGCCGGGTGCGGGGATACGGCCATATCTTCCCGATCTGGAACTGGCCGACAGGGGTGTGATCGTTTTCACCATCGGCATACATGGGATCCCTGTCAACATGGAGCCGTCGGTGTACCGCGACCTCGAGGCAGGACCCTTGAAAGGATATTTTTTCTTCAATAACCACGATCCGGATAAATTCTATTATAAGCGGGTATATGCCGGATGTATCCGTGCATTGGACTTCATCCAGGGGCTTCCGGAATACGATGGGGAGCGACTTGCCGTCAGCGGAAACAGCCAGGGGGGGATGCTGAGCATCGTCACCGCCGCAATGGACAAAAGGGTTAAATGCCTTGCCGCGATCCATCCTGCTTTCTGTGATCTCACCGGGTATTTGTCAGGACGGGCCGGTGGATGGCCGCATGTTTTTTCGGAGGGTAATGTCTGGTACAGCGATCTTCCCGCGATCCGGAGGACCATGCCGTATTATGATGTCGTGAATTTTGCGAAGGAGCTGACCGTCCCCGGTTGGTATACCTGGGGCTTCAACGACGAAACCTGTCCGCCGACATCGATGCATGCCGCTTACAATGCGATCACCGCACCGAAGGAGTTGGCATTATATCCCGAGACCGGGCATTGGTTCTATCCGGAGCAGAGGGCGCGGATGAATGCGTGGTTGCTGGATCAATTGAAGTGAATTTTCCCGGTTATTTTTGCTCCACAGGGCTTAATTTAGATGCAGATATGAAACAGACGATACAGATCTTTTTGCTGCAGTTATTGATTTCCGCGGTATCCGCACAGACGTCGAACAAGGGACGTTTTTATATTGTCAATCCCGGCCCTACGGCGATGAAGGAGAAGGTCGTCAGCCTCGTATGGTCTGATTTCTCGAAACATTTCAACATCACAGATACGAACCTGTTCCGCATCGTGGAAGTGAAGAAGAACATGGAGGTGCCGGTGCAGCTGGAGTACATGGGTGGTAAGGATGTGGTGCATGTACTGGTACAGGCTGACATCCCCGCGGGTGACAGTGTGGTGTTCCGTGTCGATAAGTCGCGCCGTTCGCCGGTGAAAGCGCGTACCTATGGCCGTTATGTACCTGAGCGTAAGGATGACTTCGCATGGGAGAACGACCGCATTGCTTTCAGGGCCTATGGCAAAGCGCTGCAGTCTGCTAAAGATAATGCCCATGGTCTGGACGTTTGGGTGAAGCGATCAAAGGAGATGGTCATCAACGAGCGTTATCGCAGGAATGACTACCACGAGGACCGCGGTAACGGACTGGACTACTATCATGTGGGCTTCACGATGGGTGCAGGGAATATCGCGCCATACTGGAATGATTCTGTTTGGTATCCCGGCAATTACAGTCGCTGGGAGTTGCTGGACAACGGCCCCTTGCGCACCACTTTCAGGTTGACATATGATCCTGTAGTGCTGAACGGGTACAATGTCAAGTCGGTGAAGACCATCAGCCTGGATGCCGGCACATATATGAACCGTATCACTGTACAATATGATGTTGACGGGATGGATTCGCTGCCGGTGGCCATTGGCATCATCACCCGCAAGGAGCCCGGCATTGTGATGGTGAATGAGCAGAAGAGCATCATCACTTATTGGGAGCCTGCGCATCCCAAGTTCGGCACCACCGGGGTGGCTGTGGTCGCATCCGGTGCGAACAAGGTAAATCACATGCCCTTACAGATGCTGCTTGGCACGAAGATCCCTGCGTCGAAGCCGTTCACATATTTTGCCGGTGCCTGCTGGGATCGGGAAGGGGTGATGACGGATGACCGGAAGTGGAGCGATTGGGTGGTGGAATTTGCAAGCCAGCAGCAGGAGGCTTCGATGCCGCGGGTACGTTATCGGTGAAGTCCTTTTTGATTTGAAGCCATTCGGGTTGTCGATGTGGCAGGATAGGATCTTACAGACGAGATTTCGTTTTACTTTTGTGCATGTCTAATGCATATACATCCTGGGATGATACCATCGTGGCACTCGCCACTGCGCATGGTGTGTCCGCCATTGCTTTGGTGCGGTTGAGTGGGCCTCGATCGATCGCCATTGTCGGAGGGATGTTTCCTTCCCGTGATCTTGGTTCAGTACCTGCTAATACCCTTCATGTCGGTTATTTACGCGACGGGGATGTCGTGCTGGACGAAGTCGTGTTGTCTGTCTTCAAGGCGCCGCGTTCGTATACAGGAGAGGATATCGTGGAGATATCCTGCCATGGTTCCCCATATATTGCGGAACGCATCATCAGCAGTTGCATTGCGCATGGTGCGCGGCTTGCGCATCCCGGAGAGTTCACGCAGCGTGCATTCCTGCGGGGCAAGCTCGACCTCACGCAGGCGGAGGCCGTTGCGGATCTGATCGCATCCACATCTGCGGCGGCGCACCGGACGGCGATACAGAATATCCGTGGGGGTTTTTCCGCTGTGCTCAGGGACCTGCGGGAGGAGCTCATTCGTTTTTCCGCGCTCATAGAGCTGGAACTCGACTTCTCGCAGGAGGATGTGGAGTTCGCCGACAGGGGACAGCTCCGATCCCTTATTTTACGGTTATGCGATACTGTTAGTGGTCTGCTGGATTCCTTTCGTCTCGGGAATGTCATCCGCAACGGCGTGGGTATTGCGATCATCGGCAAGCCCAATGCCGGGAAGTCCACTTTGCTGAACACGTTGTTGAACGAGAACCGTGCGATCGTGAGTGAGATCGCCGGCACTACGCGTGACACCATCGAAGAGGTTTTGAACATCGACGGTATCCTTTTCCGTCTGATCGATACTGCGGGTATCCGTGATAGTGAGGATGCCATCGAGGCGATAGGCGTGGAGCGGAGCATGGAGAAGATGCGCACGGCGGATATCGTATTGTACATGGTTGATGTCAGTACCGAGACTGCCGGCGAGGTGGAGGCTGCGGTGCATCGGCTGCAGGAGATCAATCCGTCGTATCTGTTGATCGGCAGCAAGAGTGATCTTTTTTCAGAGGCGGAATTGTCTGAGAAGTTCCAGGGTATGGATCTTTTGTATCTGTCTGCACGCACGCATCATCACATCGAGGTATTGAAGCAGCGGTTGGTGGACAAGGTATTGCAGGGAAAGGTAGGGGGTGAGAGTGTGATCGTCACGAATGCGCGGCATTATGCTTCGTTGCAGCAGGTGGCGGGTTCGCTGGAAGACATCCGGTTAGGGCTGGATGCGCATGTGCCCGGGGATCTGCTTGCGTTGGATATCAGAAGGTGCCTGCATTATTTGGGAGATATCACGGGGGAGGTCACGAATGAGGACCAGCTGGATTATATATTTAGTAAGTTTTGTATCGGCAAATAAAGAAATATCAAAGGAAATCAAAGAAGAAGGTTTCAAAAAAGGGTAAGAGTGGTCTTT
>JBIKIB010000336.1:0-4392 GCA_044361845.1 Chitinophagaceae bacterium
AACAACGGATACTATCTCGACCTTGACATGACTGCTGCTGATATGAGAAAGATGTTGACTGAAGAGATGTTCACAAGTGAACTCGGTTTCAAAAAATGATGACAGACACCACGATATCCAAATGACGGATATATATTTATTTTTTTGACCGTAAAATAAGTATGGATATAAAGCATATAAAAAAACGACCCGTACATACTCATATTCCACCCCATCAAACAATACTGACAATTCCATAGACCACGACCTCCGGGAAGCAGGAATTCTTATCCGTCTTGATATAAAAATGTTCCTGTCTTCATGAAAGAAACGAATGCCGCGTACAAGATGTACCAGCGGCATTCGTCCTACAATATTAATGCACCTTTCACGCTTGCAAAGGCTTATCCCTGGCGCTTTCTGGACAGGCGTCTGACGCCATAACCAACACTTGCTGCAAGGAGCAGTGTGATCCCGCCATCTATGGGAATATTTGTTGCATCCCCATCGCCGCCATCGCCTGGCTGTGCCTGTACATAACCAAAGGATGCGATGAGGAACAGCAATATCAAAAATGGTTTTCTCATATTCATGTGATTTTCAGGAGAGAATGATTTTCGGTTATGATATATTTTCTTAAATGCGTTGCGATATTAAATCTATTGGATCGTCAATTGGAGTGCATGCGTCTTTTGTTTGGTATCCGTCAACTGCACGACATATCTGCCCTGCGGCAGATGCCGGCCTTGCACTAATTTGTGAACGGCATTGGCTGTCCGGTGCTCAAGTTTCATTGTTGATATCAGGCGACCCTCCATATCAAGTATTTTCACTTGATACAGCCCCGGATCCATTCCAAGCAGCGAAATTCTCACGTCGGAATTTTTCGCAGGATTCGGGAAAATGCGCATACCGGCTTGTACTGATGATGCATCATCCGGCAACAAATTGCCGCTCAAAGTCGTCTTGGTCATGCGGTACAATAGTTCAAAACGTCCACTGTCGACGGCGATGTTGGCGGTTTGACGGAAAGGATAAGCCGTCTCCTTATCCAAATCGATCTCTGTCTCCGACTTCAGGTGATGATCTTTCAAATAGGCGGTGAAGCCTTGCTTGATCATCCCCTTGGGTATGATCCGCAGGATGTAGCTGTCGTTGCCCATATTACGCATCCTGATTTGCAACGATTTTGAAAGGGTGTCTTTCGGCCAGGAACGACCTTCCATAGAAAGTGTTTTACCTTCTGTGGAAAGGCTTATCGAACCCGTAGTGATATTCGCTAACGACTCAATATCCAGAGCATCGCCCAGCGACTCCTTGAGCTGTTGATCAAAATGTGCCACTACGCCATCCACTAAACGGGAGGGCTCGCCAGCATTTGTGACCTCAAGGTTCACATACAGCAGACCAGACCCTTCCGACTCGACCGCGTGTGGTGCGATTCCTGCCGTTCCCAAGACCTTGTGCGACTCATGGATCTGAAGTCCTCCCCCCGTCACGGTTGGTTTCACAAAAAAAGCCGATCCACTCTCTATGTACTGGGGATTCGTAACCCCGCCCGTTGATTCCCAGTTATTCGCACCCATACGTGTCACCGCCCTGTAGCCTCCCTGCTTGTATACATTACCATCTATGTTCGCATCCCAGATGTAGATTGTCGTGGAGATCACTCCGGGATTATCGATATATACCTTCTCCATATCAAGGAGCGACATATATGGATTTCCCACCAATACAAAACCCGCAGTGGATAATGGCGGTATCGTGACCGATTGAGACCCCTGCTTCAAAGTACCAGTTGCCAAAAGCGTGGTAGTGGAAGAGTTGGTGGTTCCGTTGTACTCTTGTTGCCGGTCGCCACGGGCAAATATCATATATCCCTGATCCGCATCATCATATTTGGTATCCATTGAAGGAACCGCGCTGGAAGAGAAGGATCCTCCGGAGACGTCGGCCACATACCGCCGCAGACTGCTCACCTGATTGGCCACTCCGATCCAGTCAAAGCCCGCATTCGTCGCACTGGTTGCATCGGCATAATTATGGCCTACTACCACGGTACCCTGGTGCGTCGGTTGTGTACTTCGGTTACCCGGTACCGTTAAGTTCGTACCCGACTGCCCCGCCATGAAAAAATGCTTCAACGAACCCGTTCCTGTTACGGGTATTGACACGAGTCGCCAGGCTCGGCCATTTCTGCTCACTCCTGTGGTCCTGCTGAGGTGTCGTTCCGTGTTCACATTGCCGACCACATAACCACCGGAAGAAGAACCTTGCCCTACCCTTGCCGTTCCGCTGCCATTGCTGCGGAGTGTCAGGTTGCCATTGGAGGTGAGTGCACCGGCCGTGGGGGTGAGGTTGCCCTTGATGATGGTCGGTCCTCCCAGCGTGACGCCATTACCATTGTTGATCTTCAGATTAGTGACTTCATCATTTTCAAAGGTGCTTGCAGGTATCGTCTGAGCGCTGCTGCCTGCCAACTCGATCTCATCACCAGTGGCATTAGCCTTTATCCTTCCGGAACCAACAAGGTTGATGTTCCCCTTGATGGTGAGTTTCTTTCCATTCAGTATCACCCGGTGATTGGGGCCAGTCCCATTGAAAAAGATGTCAGAGAATGACTGGTCTCCGTCAAGTGTCAATGGATTATCCGGGTTGGCGTCGAAATACAATGGTTCATCCCCAACGGGCGCAGCATTATCCTGCCAGTTTCCATTTTGATTCGACTGGTTCCCCGTCCTGCCGGTCCAAACCTTTCCGGACACTACGGTCGTTGTTGCACTACCCGTGATGGACCCCGCAGTGGCAGTGATGGTATGTACGGTTCCGACAACTGCAGACTGATTGAAATTTATGGATGCCAGACCCGACGCGTTTGTATTGCTCACAGCACCAGAAGAAAACGTACCGGCCTTATTCGATGCCCAATTCACCGATACACCTGCCGTGGGAACCGGATTGTCGTAAGCATCTGACAGTTGGGCCGTGACAGATAAGTTACCATTAAGGGAAACATACGAAGATGTGGTCACCAGGAATTTGTTGGCTACAGCCGCTGTAGCCGATATGGCGTCGGTCGCATCATGAAGTCCATTATTCCCATCGGCTGGCGAAGCATCGGATGCGGTGATCGTATAGTTGCTTGCCGAGGTTGCCGTGAACCAGAAGGATACCGCTGACTGTCCATCCGGAATCGTCAATGATGTGATCGTACTTCCTCCGCTGGCTGCATCGTAGAACTGACCGGTCGATCCGGATGCAGACAAATAAATGGTCATGGCACCACTCGTTGTGGGGTTATCATAATAATCCTTGCGGGTGATCGTATAGGATGCCCGGCTGCCAACCAGAAAATTCGCAGGCGCTGACAAAACCAGTTTGTATTGAACGTTCGGGTTGATCAATGCAATGTTAGCCGTTCCCGTGGCACTTGGATCATCCACACTCACAGCGGTGATGGTCTTACCTGATCCGGATGTCTGCAAAGACAAACTATGGGATGACAAGACCCCCGCGGCAAAAGAACTCGTCTCCCCACCGCCGGAGACCATATTCGCCGAACTGGAGATGGTCACATTCCCAACAAAAGCAGTGAAAGTATTACCGGAACCAGAGGACCCGTCCTTGCCAGCGATTTTGATATTGAACGGAATGCCCGCCACTTGTGTGCCGATGCTCCCATCACTCGTGTTGGTGATGAGGAAACTGGTCACCCCGGTTACCGTGACCGGATCAGAGGCCGGACCTTCCACACCAGCTACGGTATTGGTAGCAGTAATTATGGCACCGCGATACAGTTGCCCTGCAGCTATGGAGGATAACGTCCATGCAGTGCCCGTGGAGGTTGTCCCGATCGGACTCCCATCCACGTAAATAGTGATCGTTCCGCTGCCACCTGTACCGGAAATACTGGTTGTTTGACTGGTATAGGTACCGGGTGTGATGACAGGTTTTGAGGGGGCTGATGAAGCCACGGTCTTACTGTTGGAAACGGCACTTAGGATCTTCCCCCCTGCCTTCGCATAAGCGGTCAGCACATCAGCACCGGAGAGTGATATAGCACTGACCGACCATACACCATAGGCCGTGACGGTGGTGGTCCCCAACAATGTTGTTCCGGCTTTGTACAAAGTGATCGTGGTTCCGGCTGCCTCGGTACTCGTCCCTTCAACTGCTGTAGCACCGGCAACATAAGTCCCACCTATAACGGGCGCTGCTGTTTGAGTGGAGGAAGCGCTGACAGTGACCGTATTGGAATAAACGGAAATCACATTTGTGGAAACGGATCCCTCGGCCTTGGCCTGTACGATGTCTCCATCAATAAGCCCACTATAGCTGAAAGTATGGGAGGCCCCTGCTGCGATGAGGCCAGATATGGATTTTTGCTCACCATTAACATATAAAATGAGTTTT
>JBIKIB010000337.1:0-4364 GCA_044361845.1 Chitinophagaceae bacterium
CTGATTCGAGAGATTTTTTATTTATTTTGTAAATTGAATTGTAAATGAAGCCATTTCAAGAAGCAACTATTTGTAAACTGCTGTTTATGCATATCTTATAATAACCTGGTTACATCAGTGTCGATTGTTGTCATCTTTTGGTGTTAGGATATGTCCGTCTTGTATACCCATTTATTTAGTTTGTAAAAATCAGATAACGTTGTCTGCCCTGATTGGAAATAAATCAAATGAAACGAGATGAATATCTTAAAAATCAGTAAAGGAAAGGTTGAACTACGAAAAGATACAGGGTCACTCATTAGAACGATCGGGAATGCCGATGCAGTCCATGCGGATATCAACGCTGAAGGATCACTGATATTGATAACCACTGAAAAGGGTAAAGTTGAGCTCCGAAAAGAGAGCGGATCCTTGATACGGTCGATAGGAAATAGCGACGCTGTCAGTGCAAGATTCAGTGGAGTTGATATCCTTGTGACTACCACAAAAGGGAAGATGGAATTAAGAAAAGAAAGCGGATCCCTGATCAGAACGATTTGAAAAGCGATTGCTCATCAGCCATTTTTTTTTCTTCACGAACGGGTCATTGCCCTGCTTAATGGTTGTTTTAAATATCAAATTGGAAAGCCACTGCATGATCGACCTTTTATGCTAATCCTGCCTTTATATCATTGCCTTTAAAGTGAAGAAATCTGCAGTTCATGGGTTTGAAGTTTGCAAAAGGGCTAAAAATGCAATGCATCATTTTCTGACAAGCCGCAGAGGGCTCAGCAGCGCATGTCCAATGCGATAGCTTCTGCTGGTTTTTACGTTTTCAATCGCTTCTGCATGCAACCGCAGTTGTTCATCCTGCCGTTGTATGGTTTCCATAAGGTCTGATATGGCTGCTTTCAATGAAGCAATCTCTTTTTGAGATTCATCCGATCTGATTTGTAAAGTGGACTTTTCCAGGAGATGCAACCTGTTGTCCTCTTCATCCAGTCGGATTCTGTCAAGCAGCTGTTCTTGTTGAAAGAACAGATGATGCATCTCATCTTCTTGTCGCCTGATCATCGCATCACTTGCGAACACTTTTTTCACGGTGTAGGCTCGTGATATTTCCAGTGCTTGGATGCCTTTTGCGACAAGCTCATACCTGATCTCCACCTCATCCATTTCTGGCAGGTTTCCCTCATCGAATGTGATGGTGATCTGCGGGTCGTTATCATGGAAGTACAATGTTCCGTCATCATCCGAAAACGCATTGGCTGCCGTGGAAAAGGTTGTCTCCACCGCTTTTCCGGATTTGAAAAATCGCATCTCCAGGATTTTAAGCACGGCATGATCATTCACCGGATCGAAGCGAAGCTGGAGGATCCTGAGGGCTTTCTCAAAACGGAAGACGATGGGTTGTTGAAGTCCGTGAATGGTGATCGAGCAAGCTTCGTTGAAAGCCGTATCTGTTTCTCTATAAAAAAGTTGGGTGATATTTGTTTTTTCAGGACTGAAATTCACGGCCTGTAAAAGCCTGAAATGATCGCGCAGCTTAGCCATTTCGGCTTCATGGAATGCCATATCGCGGATGGGCATTCCCGACAGGCAGCTCTCCTGCAGAAATTGCTGGCGAGTACTAAGGGGATAGGCTTTGACCGTTGAACCGTGATTCAAATCCTGCTTCACCATTTTCAGCAGATGTGCTTTTTTCGCATCCATTTCTGCATGATGGATATCTCCGAGTACAAATCTGATCAATCCGGGAATTTCAATCTCCGGTTCTTTCATCAGCGCATCATAGTCAACGATGAGGTGGTCGTCTGTGGAGTTGATCCTACTGAGGATCATTCTGGTGGTCATTTCCCATAAGTACAGGGCAACCTCTACCGGGATTGCATCTCTGTGAAGCAGGGATGCCGCAATGGCGGATGGGGATCGATTCGTGATCAAAAATCTAATATCCCTTCCTTTAAGGATCTCTAGCCAAAAATCCAGGAATAGGGGCATGCGGGGGTCTTTCCAACCCCAATCTGAGCCCTGACGATCCATCTCAGATACCAACGTAAGGGCTTCTTCTCTATATTTTTTCAGCAGACTGGGGATGTCGATCGGGTGCGCAGGGGCATACCATTGGTTACCTTCTTCCTCAAGCATCCTATCATGCAGATCCACAACCCGAAGGTTCTCCCAATAGCCATCAGGGTTGAATTTATCCGCTTTCATGATTTCATCCCCAAGGTGAATGCCAAGCCTTGAGATGAATTGTGTCAACAGGGAACTGCCAGACCGGTGCATGCCCAAGATCAGGAAAATGCGGGGTGACTTTTTATGGTCAGCTAAGGTCTTTTTTGACAAAAAATACGGTTTAGTTGCAGGGATTTGTTCCATGAAACATAAATTTAAGTACGGTCAGCCAACAGCGATCACGAAAAAGTTTCGATTTTCGCAGTCTACCTGTTCCGCGCCTCCTTTGATTTGTCCTGGTCAATTCATAGACGAATGCCACTCATCTCTGAATAAACGGCTTTTTGCATGCGTAATTGCCACAATGTCGGATTCAATGCCGGGTTCGACTCGATTTTATCTCCTTGATTCCTGTAATTATCCTAAAGTGCATAGAAATGGGGCATCGAACCATTTTCAAATCAATATGTTTTAGATTTATGAAATTCATTGCAATCATACTCTCAAGTCTCTTGGTCATATTTTTTTTATTCCAATCATTCGTGAAGCGAAACACTTCAAACATTGAAGACCAACCCTATCGGGTCATCCAGAAATCCGGAGACCTGGAGATAAGGTACTACCCTCCCGCAACAATGGCGACGGTGAAGACCGATGCCCGCAATTACAGGGAACTGTCAAGTTCCGGATTCAGGCGGGTAGCGGGTTATATCTTCGGGAATAACGAGGAAGGCACTAAAATAGCCATGACATCACCTGTACACATGGATATCCGGGAGACAGGCTCATCCATGAGCTTCGTCATGCCTTCCGGTTACGACTCTTCCAACCTCCCCAAGCCGACCGACTCCGGCATCGAGATAAGCCGCTCAAATGCGGAATATGCCGCCGCCCTCAGCTTCAGCGGATATGCCTCCGACAAGACCATCAGCGAACATGCCGCCAAGCTGGAGTCATTGCTTGCACAGAAAAGCATCAAGCCTTTGGGTAATTACCGCTTCCTTGGATATGATCCCCCTTATCAGCTCATAGGCAGAAGGAATGAAGTCATTGTCGCCATAGAATGGAAAGAAACCGATTGACCCCCTCATGCCTGATGCCGATAGTCGGCATACCTTCCAGTTCATCGATACCAGAACTTGGCAAACCATGGAAGATGATGCATGGGGACACGACATGTCAATGCCTTAGGTCGTGCGCCTTGAGGATCTGTCTCTTTTTTTATTTTTCGCTCGGCACTCTTGCCTCAACCGCGCAAAAACATGAAAGCTATCTGACCGACCTGGACGCACTACGCCAGATAATCCAAAAAACCCCTTCCTACAAGGACCAGATCGCAGGAAAAAAGAAGGCGGCATTTGATGCACTCTTCGAGCAATTGAAAAAAGACCCCATTGCAGATATTGCAGACCCTCAATATTTTCATCATCTCGCCCGATTGTTTTTCCCCATCCGCGACAACCATCTCGGGTTCTATCAGGTCGTTGACAAAAAGGACTATGCCGATCGTCATGCATATGAACGGCACATTAACTCACCGTCATTCCTGCATTTCCCGAAAAGCAAGCTCGACATCGACTCGTTGGCATCGGCCTTGGCACTCGTTCCGCCAGCATCGACAGAAGGGATCTATCATCTGGATACCGTCCTGACGATCGGTATGCACAAACTGCGAGACAAGGAATACGAAGGGATCGTGTTGTCTTCTAACATAAGGGTCTGGGGCCATCCTGTTTGGGAAAAAGGACAGGTCGCATGCCATCTGTATGAGTATATACCCGGTTTTTTCAAGGCCATATATGCACATCCTGTGACGAAGAACCTGATCCTGTTCCCCAACGAAAAGATCAGGAATTCCTCGATCGTCAATGCCCGGTTTTATGGATATTTCGGTGGGAAGAATTATTCAAAAACACAAGGCCAGACCGATCATGCGCAACTGCCGGCAGGCATGCCCGACTTTCAATTCAAGGATCAGGAAACCGGAATACAGTATTTGCAACTGCGACATTTTTCCGCGGATCCCAGCGACATGCAGCGATCAAAAGCCTTTCTCGATTCTATCAAACGGATATTGAACGCCCCAGACTTGATACTCGACCTGAGGAACAATGAGGGCGGTGCAAGAAAAGTGTCCAAAGGATACCTGAGGCTGATGAGGGAATATGTGAAAAAAGGACGGGTTCATGTGTTGACGAACAATGCGA
>JBIKIB010000338.1:0-4363 GCA_044361845.1 Chitinophagaceae bacterium
GTGGATGAACGGTTCGGCTCGCTGGAAGACCTTCGGCAGTTGCAGTCGGATATGCTTGGGCGCGATATGTATCTCATGCTCGATATCGTCTTCAATCATACATCCCACCAGCATGAATGGGCCAGTAGGGCAAGGGCAGGTGATCCAAAGTATCAGGCTTATTTTTATATGTTTGATGATCGCGGACAGCCGGATGTTTATGATGCATCCATGCCCGATATCTTTCCGGAGAGTGCTCCCGGGAATTTCACCTATGTGCCGGAATGCAATAAATGGGTGATGACGGTATTTCACCAGTACCAGTGGGACCTTAACTACAGGAATCCAGGGGTGTTCACGGAGATGTTGGACACGGTGCTTTTCTATGCCAACCTCGGGGTGGACATCCTTCGCATTGATGCGCCCGCTTTCATTTGGAAAGAGCCAGGTACTTCTTGTCAAAATCTGCCGGAAGCCCATCAGTTGTTGCAGTTGTTGCGTATTTGTGTGGCCGCTGCCGCACCGGGAATGGCTTTACTGGGAGAGGCCATTGTATCTCCTGCGGATATCATGAAGTATTTCGGTACGGGATCCTTCACTGCAATGGAGTGTGATCTCGCATATAATGCTACGCATATGTCGGTACAGTGGGATGCACTGGCGACAGGAGATACGGGTGTGATGCTCGCGGCTCAGCCGGAATTATTGAAGAAACCTTTCGGCACGACATGGATCAATTATGTTCGCTGTCATGATGATATAGGTCTGGGTTATGACGACCATATGATCCGGCAGGCTGGCTACGATCCTTATGCACACCGGTCATTCGTCAAGGATTATTATTCCGGTATTTTTCCGGGCTCGCCTGCGCGTGGGGCTTTGTTTTCGGTCAATCCCAAAACACAGGATGCTCGCATCAGTGGTTCTCTGGCTTCATTATGCGGGTTGGAATGGGCACTGGAGCAGGGTAGGGAGGATCTTGTGACGCAGTCGGTGAATAAGATCATACTGATGCAGGCACAGGTTTTTTTTCTGGGTGGTATTCCCATGATGTTCTACGGCGATGAATTGGGGTACATGAACGATTATTCCTATCAGGATGAGCCGGCTAAGCATTACGATAACAGGTGGATGCACCGGCCAAGGATCGACTGGGAGAAAAATGAACGGCGGCATATATTGGATACCATCGAGTACCGGATTTTTTCAGCAATGCAAAAACTCATCCGCATACGCGCTCGTCTTGATATACTTTCAGACCTGTCCAATATTTCATGGATGCATCCACACAACAGGCATGTGGCTGGCTTTGTCCGTATGAGGGATGATCGCAGGATCCATTGCGTCTTTAATTTCAGTGGGAATGCCGCATACCTTACCTGGTTCGCATTCAAGCAGTATGGGCATTTGCCGGTGACATTTCACGACCATTGGAGAGAGCAGGAGATCCGTCCGGGATACGACCATGACCACCTCATCATCGCACCATATTCATTTTATCTGTTAGAGGGCATATCCTGACATCGACTGTGCAAGGGGTGATGGGAGAGGTTTATTTTATGCATCCTTTTCCACCAGCTTCACATGTTCTTTGGTGAGGTCTGCGACGGTCTTTTTTTCCAGGATCTTCAAATTCGCATCTCTG
The DNA here is from genome assembly GCA_044361845.1 of Chitinophagaceae bacterium. Taxonomy (GTDB): domain Bacteria; phylum Bacteroidota; class Bacteroidia; order Chitinophagales; family Chitinophagaceae; genus Pollutibacter. The sequence goes on from JBIKIB010000338.1 coordinate 1,625, forward strand.
ACTTTTATCATGATATCATGCAGGCCACAATTGCCTTCATCACAATGGCTGCATCTTTCGTAGAAGTAGAGGCTTACGCAGGGTAGCATGGCGATGGGACCATCGATATGCCGGATGATCCTTGACAATGGGATTTTTTCCGGCGCGATTTTGAAGAAATACCCGCCACCTTTTCCTTTTTTGCTATCGAGGACCCCGTCCTTCTTGAGTTCCAGCAGGATATTCTCCAGGAATTTAAGCGGGATCTTTTTGTTTTTCGAGATATCGGAAATCAGTATAGGACCTTCATCCTTGTGGTGGGCCATGTATTCCAATGCCCGAAGTGCGTATTGTGTTTTTTTGTTCAGCATCAATTTTCGAGATGATGGGTTGCCGTTTTTTTCGTTCTTGCCTGAGTTTAAAAGTGGTTATTGGGATATGGCATTTGAACTGCTGGATCCCGGGCGAGCTGTGGCAAAGTTACTGACTTCTGAATGTTCAGCTCATCTCATGTTTGAAGGTCCGGGTTCATGAGAACGTTGGTGATCGGTATAAGGAAATGTATGATTTCTCTCCCATCTGGCCATGTGGATGGTTTTTGAATCGATGGGTCTATCGTCTTCCTGTGGGGTTTTATCTTGTTACATTCCGGGAAAGGACTTCCATCGAATTGATTCATGCTGCGTTGCGTTTCAACGACTGTATGCGGGTATCATTGTGGTATCAACCTATGCCCAGTACATCCTTCATGCTGAAGATCCCTTTTTTGTTCCGGATGAATTCCGCTGCCAGGACTGCACCCAGTGCGAAGCCCGTTCTGCTGTGTGCGTTGTGTATGATCTCTATGTCATCGATCGCTGAGGTATAGGTCACTTTGTGCAGTCCGGGGAACGGATCTTTCCGTTCGCTGTTGATCACGAGGTCTTCCGCATGGGGGCTTTCATGGTTCACCCATTTTTGTTTTCTGGTAACGTCCGTCAGTACTTGTTCTGCCAGTGTGATCGCGGTGCCGCTGGGTGCATCACGTTTTTGGGTGTGGTGGACTTCTGTGATGCTTACGTCATATTCCGGATGTGCAGCCATCAGTCGGGCCAGTGTTTTGTTCATCTCGAAGAATATGTTGACACCGACACTGAAGTTGCTGGCATAGAGGAAACTTCCGTTGGTTTCCCGGCAGATTTTTTCGGCTTCGTCGAAACGGTCAAGCCATCCTGTGGATCCACATACGAGGGGCAATCCCAGTTCCAAGCATCGCATTACGTTTTCAAATGCGCTATGTGGGCCGGTGAATTCGATGGCCACATCCGCCTTCGAGGCGGTCTCGGGATTCAGGTCCGCTGCATTGTCGAGGTCGATGCGCAACACCACTTCATGTCCTCTTGAAACGGCCAGTTCCTCAATGGTCTTCCCCATTTTTCCGTAACCTACAAGAATGATCTTCATTGGAATTTTATATTGAAATGGAGGTGTAAATGTATTGTGGGTCAGATGTACGTCCAAGGTCTGTCACCTTGTTGTAATGAGTCTGTTCATGGATGTGGATCTTCTGCGTTCTGTTTCTCCACCAAGCCTCCAGACGATGCTTACGGTTGCCTTGTTACCCAGCGGGGTTGGGCCTGGGGCAATTTTGAAGCTGAGGTCATCCGATACGTTGAAGGATCGAAGGTGTCCATCGACTGCGGCATCCACCACATTGAGTCCCCATACGGCCAGGAATGCGAGTACGGAGAAATCCACATTTTTACGGAATTCATTCCTGTACAATTTGAGGGATTGTGTCGACAGGGGTTTCAGCTGTGGGTCGATGCCGTCTGTGGGTAGATCGGGTGTCACGACGGATGTATCATTCTGGTATCTGATGTTGTAAGCTTCGCGGCATTTTCGGTACCACGAAAGGTTGTAGGCGAAGGTTGCCACGGGCACGGCCAGGGCGCCGTAGACGATGGGTACTTTCCAGTATTTTTTATTGTACGCTTGTCCCCAGCCTGGTATCAAAGCAGACCTAAGGGCGGCATTCGCCGCGAGGGATCTTTCTTTTTTTGCGGTGTCGGTTGTGTTCGGCCCTTGTTTGGTTTTCGCATCCGAGGGTACCGTTTTTTTTGATGTTTTGGATGTATCCTTCGATACCTGTCCGACAGACAGGTATGAGGATATCGTGAACATCATGAAAAGTGGTATGATCCGGGCAGCCCTGGCAGTCATTTTCAATGTACGGTGACCTTCATTTTGTCTAGCAGTGCGTTCAGTTCTTCGACGGAATAGTATTCCAATACGATCTGTCCGTGGCCTTTCTTTTGATGTTGAAGTTTAGCCCTTGTCCCGAAATGCGAGCAGAGGGTGTCTTCGATCTTCTTGTAGAACGGCGGCAGGCCAGATTTATCTGAGGGTTTTGTTTCTTTTTTCTTCGTATGGTACATTGTCCTTACGAGGTTCTCCGTCTCCCTGACGGACAGTTGTTTATTGACGATCTCTTTGAACAGGTGGAGCTGTTTATCCACTTCATCCACATTCACGATCGCCCTTGCATGCCCCATGGTGATCGTGCCGTTCCTGACAGCCACTACGATGTTCGGGGGGAGTTTGAGTAACCGGATATAGTTTGTGACGGTGCTTCTTTCCTTGCCCATGCGTTCAGCCACTTGTTCCTGTGTGAGGTCGCACTCTTCCATCAGTCTTTTATAGCTGAGGCCTATTTCAATGGCGTTAAGGTCTTGTCGTTGCAGGTTCTCAAGCAATGCCATCTCCAGCAGTTGCTGGTCG
>JBIKIB010000340.1:0-4340 GCA_044361845.1 Chitinophagaceae bacterium
ATGGTATCCATGGATCAGTTCACGCTGCTTGTCATCCGGCAAGGTGATGCCGTAGCCCTTTTCCTTTGAAGGATCGATCAGTGGGGCGATATCGCTGTAGCCTCGGAGTTCGCCGGAAGTATGCATCGCTATATCGACACCCTGTGCGGGCATTTCCCTGAAGGCTGCCAGGGGCATGGCATCCCTTCGGTAGAGATCCCAATATTTTTTTGGTGCGACGAAGGGCAGGTGCGGTTTGGCGAGTCCAACCGCGAAAAAGAATGGTTGCCCGCTCTTGCCCAGGTCTGCCAGGATATCCTTTGCCTGTTCCACATTCGCGCCATCGTTGTAGGCGTTGTCAGGGACGTCGGCGGATTCCACGGAAGGCTTTATTTTCTGCTGGACATAGTCGTTGATCTCTGCCTTCGACATACCCTTATCGGCTGCTTCTTTTGCGTACTGAGTGGCCAGAAGCCTCGTTTCGGCAGACTGGTACCTTCCTACCACCGGCTCGGCAAAGCCCTTTGCGTAAAATTTTTCTTTGGTTTTGTGATAGGGCACTGACCACGACGGCTTATCCAGCTCCTTGTCCACGCAGCGTGGGTCATATACCTTGCCGATGCCCTGTGTGGAATATCCCTGGGATATGAGATACTGCGGCAGGCTGAGGATATCGGGATTCATACTGCGCATCGTCGTCTTGAGGTCCCACACTTTGGTGTAGTCGGGACGCATACCGGTCATGAGGCTGGCCCTTGTCGGTCCGCACACGGCCTGCTGGCAATAGTTCGCCATGAACACCGTACCGGATGCGGCGAGCCTGTCGATATTCGGTGTCTTCACCAGGGAGTTTCCGTAAGCCCCGATATCCGGGCGAAGGTCATCGATGGCGATGAACAGGATATTCGGTCGCTTTTGTTGTGCGGCAGCCATAGAGTGACTGGCGGATGCCGCTGTAAGAATGAAGATGAACCTGAGAAAAAGGGATCGTTTCATTTGTCAATTTCTTTAAAAAAAATCTGAACGCCGCGGAATGGCGGATCTCTCCGGGATGCTGTATGCAGTCGAAAGATAGTGTAAATAAAGTATTGACGTTGATGGGTGCTCAGAGGAAATCATCCCTTTTGGGCGTGAAGACATCCACGAGTACGCCAGCCTCCATGCAGACCGCACCGTGGATGAGGTCTGGGGCGATATGGTAAGCATCCCCCTGCTTCAGGGTCTGGGTTTCATCTCCGATGGTTATCTCAAAGAGACCGCTTTCCACGTAAGAAATCTGCACATGGGGGTGGTGGTGAAGGGCACCGATGCCGCCCTTTTCAAAAGCTACTTTGACCATCATCAGCTGGTCGTCATATGCCATGATCTTTCTGCGGATGCCGACATCAGCCTGTTCCCAGGCAAGCTCATCGTTTTGTATGAAGGCCCTGCCCTTTTCTACCCTTTTCATGAAACACCTGTAATTTGACATGAAGATACATAAGTCTGTTTGTGCGACATCATCCGGACAAAAAGTTGGGGATGGGGCGATAACACCCTTGTGGTGGTGGATATGCGGACAGCCATTCCCGGATAGCGTAAGGTTAAGTTTGTCCCCTGAAATTGTGATATTTCACCAGCAAAAAAATCAAAAGTATTTTGTTATTTACAAAATTTCATTAGTTTAGTATGTACGTACATAGTAACATAGGTGCAGTCAAGCTGTCGTTTTCGTAATAAGGTAAGAGATATGATTGAACTTGAGATAGACCATACCAGCAGTGTTCCCTTGCATTTTCAGGTGGAAGAATTATTGCGCAAGCTTATTGATTCACCGGAATACCAGCAAGGGAAGTTGCTGCCCAACGAAATCCAGCTGGCCCATCGTCTGGGGATTTCCAGGAGTACGGTCAGGCAGGCGACCAACAAGCTCGTGTATGAAAAGCTGTTGGTGCGGAAGAAAGGAGTGGGTACCCGGGTGGCCAAGAATAATATCAGCACCAAGCTTGATAAATGGTCAAGTTTCACGCATGAGATGGACGAGAAGGGCATTCTGTTCAAGATATATAGCATCAAGTCAAGTCTGGTGATGCCTGACAAGGACCTGCAGCAGCTTTTTAATATCCGTCCGGGGACCAGGGTATTCAGGCTTGAACGACTGAAGGGGCTTGACTCCGGCCCTGTTGTATACTTTATTTCTTATTTGCACCCCCGGATCGGATTATCCAGCAAGGAGGATTTCTCGAGGCCCTTGTATGAGATCCTGGAGAAGGATCATCACGTGGTAGCGTCTGTGTCGAAGGAAGGCATCAGTGCGATTTTGGCCGACCAGAAGATCGCCAATCTGCTTCATGTCAAACCCGGAGATCCGATTCTGTTCAGAAAACGTGTCGTCTGCGATCCGGGAGACAGGCCAATCGAATACAACCTTGGTTACTACCGGGCTGACCGGTTCACTTATACGATAGACATCAGAAGAGGGGTATGATCTGTTGCAGCCAGAAGATGTTGCTTTCTTTATCCTCGAATATGTACATACATATGAACATAGATTAACCATAACCATTACTAAAATTACTTGTCAATGAAAAAAAAGGTCATTAAAAATCAAATCCGGCATTGGCTGATGCCTCTGCTGCTTTTATGGTGCATGCCATTCTTGCATGCGCAGGAAATGTCAAAAACACTCACCGGCACGGTCAAAACGCAGAGCGGTCAGCCGCTATCCGGCGCGAGCATTCAGATCAAGGGAGGCGGAGCGTCTGTAGTCACCAAAGAGGATGGCACGTATGCACTGAAGCTCCCGTCAGGCAATGTCACGCTGGTTGTTTCCTATGTGGGATATGTGTCAAGAGAATATGCCACCGGAGGCCGGAATACCATGGACCTGGTGCTCCTGCAGGATCCGGCGGCTTTGTCTGATGTGGTCGTGGTGGGATATGGTACGAGCAAGAAATCTGACCTCACAGGCTCTGTGGTTTCCGTGAAATCCGATGCCATCAGATCTATGGCGATCACGAGTTTCGATCAGGCCCTCCAGGGCAGGGCTTCCGGAGTTGTAGTGACCCAGGTATCCGGTAAGCCGGGTGCAGAGTCATCCATCCGGATCAGGGGCACCAGCTCGATCAATGCCGACAATGAACCGTTGTATGTCATTGACGGCATGCTCATGAACTCAAGCGGGGGCGACATGAGTGCAGGGGGCGTCACAAGGGGACCCCGGATCAGTCCGCTGTCTTCGCTCAATCCCAGCGACATCGAATCCATGGAGATCCTGAAGGATGCTTCCGCCACTGCGATATATGGATCGAGGGGTACCAATGGTGTCATCCTGATCACCACTAAAAAGGGAAAGTCAGGAAAAGGCAAACTGACCTATGAAAGTTATTACGGCATGCAACAGAGCTCCCGCAAACTGGAATTGCTGAATGCCGCTGAATTTGGAGCGTTGGTCAATGAAGCCAGGGCGAATTCCGGTCTCGCACCGGTATATCAGGATCCCAAGTCACTCGGTGAAGGTACAGACTGGCAGGGCGAACTCATGGGTCCGGCTCCCATCACCAACCATCAACTCAGTTTCATGGGCGGGACTGACAAGATCAGTTATTCCATCTCTGGATCGTATTTCGACCAGGAGGGCATCGTGATGAGTTCCCGCTTCACGCGCTATAACTTCCGCGCGAATATCGAAGCGAAGATGACTGACCGGTTGACCGTGGGCACGTCTTTGATCTATTCCCGTTCAAAAAGCATCGGTGTGCTGACCAACGCAGGCGATATCATTCCCGGGGTTGTGACGGGCGCCATGCTTTTCAACCCGGTGCTCCCTGTGTACGATCCCGCCGTCAAGGGTGGATACACTTTTGAGAACGACCGTGGAAAGATCCTGGGAAATCCGATCGCCGAGGCAAAGGAATTCAAATCTGAAACATATCTAAATCGATTGATCGGAAATTTCTTCATCAAATACGATCTGAACAAATACCTGAATATCAAGACCACGTTCGGCATAGATGATTTCCTCAATAATGAGAACAGTTTCGGACCGAATTTCCTGAAAAGGACAGAAGGCAGCAGAGGGGTGGTCATATTGGGCAGATCAAACGGCTTGAACTGGCTGAACGAGAACACGCTCAACTACAACAGAACCTTCAAGAGTCGACACCAGATAAATGCCGTAGCCGGCTTCACCGCACAGCATTCGGTGATCGACAAACTCACGGCATCTTCCTTTGATTTCTCAGACGGAAGGACGGGCTTCTACAATATCGGAACGGGTGCCGTGCCGCAAAAATCCAATAATGTCAATCTTGACTGGTCGATCCTTTCCTTATTAGGGCGCATCAATTACAGCCTGGATGGGAAATATCTTTTCACCCTGA
>JBIKIB010000339.1:0-4340 GCA_044361845.1 Chitinophagaceae bacterium
AAGGATGTCGCGGATATCGTCCTGTACTGCGCCAACCAACCGGCACATGTATGCATCAACGACCTGGTCGTGACCTGTACCGCACAGGCGAATTCGTTCTATCTCCACCGAAAATAAATACAAAGATCACGGGTCAGGACGCTGGCAAACGCATGCCCAACAGCCTTCCACCCGTGATCTTTCTTTTCATCTTCCCTGTATCATCACTGTGCCAGGCTGATCCTCACCTGTACTCCCGCCCGCGTATTCACCAATGGTGCCGAACTTGAAATATACGGGTTCACCCGGCGCTGGTCGAAATACAGCTGTATGTTGATGCGATTGCTCAGCACATAATCGATCGTGGGACGGATCGACATCACTTTCTGTCCACCAGTGGCAAAGGCATTCGACTGGTCCAACCGGCTGTTGGAGTTCACATCATCGCGGATGCTGAAATCGAGGTTGAATGTGATGTCGTTCTCCAGCTTCTTGGCAGGCTCTTTCTTACTGAGGCGAAGCTTGAAGGGAAGCGGGAATCCGCGTTTGCGGAAACGCACACCAAGGGTCGTCTCTGTCGAGCGGACCTCACTCAGCTGGAAATCCACCAGGCTAAGGCTCAGGTTTCTGCTTTTCTTGAATTCGAAGCGACCGGAGAACTGGCCGACCGTGGAGAAATCGATGCCGATGATCGGCGCGAACTGCTCCGAGATGGTGATATTCGGCACCAGGAAATATGGGATGAAATTCCCCGAAACGGTATCCAGGAACGACGGGAAGCCAAGACCGAACTCATCCTGGAACAGGAGTGCGGAATTGAAGCTGTTCATCCCCAGTGTACTGTTGTACGCATGTGTCACCGCAAAATTCGTGAACAGTTTTTCCATCGATGGCAGCCTACTCAATCCGTTATACGTGAGCCTCCAGTTGGGCCTGGGAAGGTAGCCGGAGAAAGGATTAGACTTCACGTATCCGCCTTCGTTGTTATTGATGAGGCTGATGGTTTTGGGATCCTTGTTGGTGTACGCGGCGATGAAAGCAGGGATCAGCACATCCTGCGCGTATCTGCCATAACCCTTGTAGTATCCATCCGCACCGACGACCTTGCTGTATTCATTCGCCTCACCGAGCCTGCGGGAAAGAATGATGCGGTTGTTCTCGAATGTCTTGAATGTTTCACTGATATTGTTTGGATCGACCTTTTTGAACAATGTCTGGAACGCGATATAGCTCACGCTGAAGCCACCCCCTGAGTACGGACTCAGGTTCACAAAACTACCCGTTCCAACAGTATCCTTGAAAAGGGATGTATAGCTCTTATTGAGTGTTTTGTCCAGATTCACATCGATCAACAGATCGCGTATCGGCTCGACCTGTGCGTTGATGCTCAGTCGCTGGTCATAGGTCTGCCGGAACATATTATTCAGGATCGGATCCTTGGATATGAATCCGCTCTCACCCGCCCGTTTGAGCCAGTTGCTATCGGGTTGACGTCCCATGACAAAATCTATTCCGGGTGCCATGCTGCTGAAATTATTCCCCAGGAATTTGGTACTGTCCATCCAGCCGGGAACGAATGTGGTGCCTCCTTCATTATACGTGATGCCGGTGCGCTTCACCGATGTCAGCAGGCCCAGTATCGCACGGGTTGCAGGACCGAGCTCGAGATCTTTCTTTTCTTTCGGTTCCCGGATCTTCTTCTCCCTGGGCTTTTTTACCTTCTTGCCTTTCTTCGTTTTCGATGCCTTCGATCCCTTCGATGTGGAATCCTTTACTTTCTGTTTCACCGGTGGAGCTACCGGGGCGGCCACTGCGCCTTTAGACTTCCCCTCACTGACTGCACGCAACAGCCTTGATTTGCTGTACAGTTGCTGGAAATTCAACTCCATGGTCGCCCCTTTCTGGTTGCTGTTCTGGATCGTATTCCCCAGCTCGACGGCCAGCCGCGATGCACCTATCCAGCTGTAGGTCGTTCTATAAGCGATGTTCGCCGTGGTCCAGTCGAGGAATGGGAACAGTGCCGTAGGCAGGTTGTAGGTGATATCCGCGCTTTGATTGTAGAGTGTGTTCCGCCCGCCTTTGAGGATGTTCTGGCGCATGGTGTCCTTCTCCGGCCGGGTATCGATGCGGCCAAATGGCTCATCCACCCTGGAGTTGTTGATCGCTTTGAAATCTACATTTAAAGACTTCGTCAGGTCCCATCTCAGGTTATAGTTCCGGTCCATGACAAAATACTTGTCATAGGTCTCCGGGATCTTGTAAGGTCCGCCACCGACATTACGCGGGCGTATCGCACCGAACTGCCTGCGGGCATCCCAGCGCACCCCGATAAGGTTCGGCATCGGGTTGAAGTTGAAGGCCCGAACAAAATCGAGCATCTTCGTTTTCGGCTTGAGCTTGTTCTTGAAAGGCTCAATGAATTTGGCCTGGTTCACGAAATTATAGCCGACACCGCCAAGATGCCTGTTCACCTCGTTCAGTTCAATGAGTGGATTGTGCTGTTGGGTGGAAGTGAACGAATAGCTGAAATCGAAATTGGAAATACTCCATAACCGGATCTTCTTGTCCTGTGCCGGCATCACCCGCACGTTGGTGAAGTTGATCGTCTTGATGCTGGTGAAGTCGATGGACTCATCGCGGATGGAGTCTTTACGGGAGCCGAAGGCTTTTATCTTTTCGCGGAGTTCGACATCCTTGTCATATGGATCATACTGAGGCGTGCTGGAGACCCGGGAGAAATTCGCGAAGAATGGTATCTGCAATCCGAGGCTTTTGGGCAGCAGCTTGCCGAGCTGCAAGTTTGCGGAGATGTCAAACTGTGAGAAGTCATCGCGGTAACGCTCCATCACCCGCTGTTCCAACTGACCAAAGCCACGCGTATGCACATTCCCGGAAACCGACAATGATCCGAGGTCTGATAGCTGCATGTTCACCTGACCCACAGCGGCCCATCCGCCTTTTTCATCGATGCCCGACAACCGGAGTTCGTTGATCCAAAGTTCTGTGCAGACCGGACGGCCGCCTGACGGATCCCGCGGGTTTTCCACCCCTACCAGGACACCCCGTACCTCGCCGAGGTTGGGATTACCGACAATGGAATAGACCTTGCCACCGATGGTCTTCCGATAGATCAAGTTGGGATTATTCGTATTTATATTCCGCTCTGTCTTCAGCCGCACCAGATCCAACAGGTCGATGTCGATGCTGTTGGCTTCCGGCCATATCACGTTCACATCCGACGTACCGAATGGGGTGACCTCGAGCGGATAGCGGATCTCATAGAAATTATTGATGAAGTCATTCCCTATCCGGATGACCGCGTAGACTTCCTTCTGGCGAAGGGGTGTTTGTCCTTTCTGGCTCTCCGCATGGATGAACATGGCAAGTTTACGATACTGCCGGATGTCGAGGTTCAGGTTTCTGAAGACACCGCGGGTCTGACCTTCCTGCAGGTTACAGACCGACATACTCAGCGATTGTTCATTCTGGAGGATATTGATGCCGCCATTGCTCAGGGCCTGTACCCGATCAATGCCCGGAGGGATGCGGTACGGAATGGGGTCACGCTTGTCGTTCTCTTCGATGTTCACGGCAGATACATTGAAGGTGGTCGTGCCACTCAGGTCGATCGGTTTGTACTGCCCTGTCGTATCGAAATCATAGGAGAATCGCCTCCAGTTGTTGCGCACCAATTCCAGCTTGGCGAATCGCAGGACCGCGGAATCCTCGAAGTCGTTCATGAACATTCTGAAGAAACGAATGGACTTGAAATCGGGGATCTCCCCTACCCTTCGCTCATATTGCGTGACAGGGATGCGGAACTGATACCATAGCTGGTCTTGACGGGAACCATCCGCCAGTTGTACGTTCACGACCTTTCGGTCTGCGATGTAATTCTGTCCGACCTGCATGACCGGATGTGATGGAGGTCTGACATCGACGCGGTACTGGAAATATTCCTCCGCCTCATTGAGGGTATTGTCGCGGTTAAGGTCTTCCCCGTCGGGATACATGGTGAATGCGGATGCGAAGCTCGAGCCTGCCGAGGCGATGGGGGAATTGCCCTGGGGATTGTTGAACTGTTTATAACGGCCAAGGATACCTGTAGACTGCTGATCGTAAAAAGCATCCCTGTAATATCTGAAATTATCGGTCGAAGGGTCTGCTTCCGCAGCACGTGCCGCCGGGGAACCTGCCCCCAGGGTGTTTCGGATATCCCGCAGATAATCCTGACGGATGCGTTGTTCCGTGCTGTCCGGCATTCCATCGAAACCGACATCCTGATAGGGCCTGTCGGCCGGATCATTGCTGAAGGCCTGGGTGACCTGGATGGGGTTGACGGGGGTGATGCCCCAGTTGGA
>JBIKIB010000055.1:0-14148 GCA_044361845.1 Chitinophagaceae bacterium
TCGGATTTAAGGAGGCGCTTCCCTTCGTGCTGCTGGTCGCACTGTCCATTGCAGCGATCTTTGTACCTGCCCTGCCAAATTTCGACGACGGAGGCACATACAATCAGGCAGATATTGCCTGGATCCTTGTGGCTACGGCACTGGTCTTCCTCATGACACCGGGCCTTGCATTCTTCTATGGTGGAATGGTACACCGCAAGAATGTGATCTCCACCATGATAAAAAGTGTAGTAGCAGCGGGCGTCGTCAGTGTGATCTGGATCGCATTCGGTTATAGCCTCGCTTTCGGAGACAGCATCGGTGGATTCATCGGAAATCCGACGACCCACCTGTTTTATAAAGGTGTCACTTCCGGCGAACCCTGGAGCCTTGCACCAACCATCCCCAAATCACTGTTCTCCCTGTTCCAGCTCATGTTCGCCATCATCACGCCAGGCCTTGTTGTGGGTGCGGTGGCAGAAAGGATCCGGTTCACGTCATATATTCTGTTCACGGTACTTTTCGCGATCCTCGTATATGCACCCCTGGCACACTGGAGCTGGCACCCCGAAGGATTCCTGTTCAAATGGGGCGCACTCGATTTTGCCGGCGGAACCGTCGTGCATATATCCGCAGGTTGCGCAGCACTCGCCGGAGCCCTTGTACTCAAACGCCGTAAAGTCCATATCGACAGGGCGGAAGTACCCCCTGCAAATGTGCCTTACGTCCTGATCGGTACCGGCCTTCTGTGGTTCGGATGGTTTGGTTTCAATGCGGGATCCGCACTGGGTGCCAACGCACTGGCCGTTTCCGCCTTCGCCACCACCAATACTGCCGCCGCCGCCGCAGGCCTTTCATGGATGTTCTTCGATGTGCTCAAGGGTAAAAAACCTTCTGTACTGGGCTTCTGCATCGGTGCGGTCGTAGGCCTGGTGGCCATCACCCCCGGCGCAGGTTTCGTACCCATACCGCAAAGCATATTCATCGGAGTGGTCGCCGCGATCATCTCCAATGTCGCAGTGTATTACAAATCGAAATCCAAACTCGATGACACACTTGACGTTTTCCCCTGCCACGGACTGGGTGGCATCGTAGGAATGCTCCTGACGGGTGTCTTTGCAAGCAAGATGGTCAACAGTGCAGGCAACGACGGCCTGTTCTATGGCAACGCGGATTTCTTCATCACCCAGTTCAAAGCCATGCTCATCGCGGTGATCTACAGCTTCGTGGTCTCGTTCATCATCTTCAAATTCATCAACTTCATCTCCCCCCTGCGCGTGTCATCCGAAGATGAGGAAATGGGCCTCGACGCATCTCAGCATGACGAAAACTACGTTCAGGGAACGCTTCTCGTTCGCACCGGCACCAATGGGAATTTCGAGGAAAGAAAAGTGGATGTGATGATAGAAAAAGGTGCAGCAGCTGAAGTGGTATTGGACTAGAATACACTTCACCACTGCACCCATACTAAAAATAAAAAAACCAAAACAATGTTACGAAAAATCCTTGTAATGACTGCGGTCATTACCCTCTCAAACGCGTCCATCGCTCAGGAAACAACGCCTAAAAAAGAAGACAAAACAACAGCAGCCATCACGATCAGCGGATTTGCGGATGCTTATTTCCGGTCAGACTTCATGAAAGAACCATCCAACAACCGAACCAGCTTCACCAATACCCACAACTCCTTCGAATTGGGCATGGCATCCATGAAACTGGACTATACCAAAGGCAAAGTGAGTATGGTGGCCGATCTGGGAGTTGGCAAAAGAGCACAGGAATTCTCTTACAATGAAACAGGCCTGACCGCGGCGATCAAACAATTGTACGTGAGCTACCAGGCAGCCGATTGGCTGAAACTGACCATGGGCAGCTGGGCAACGCATGTAGGGTACGAACTCGTGGATGCACCGGCGAACCGGAACTACAGCATGTCCTACATGTTCTCCTGGGGTCCGTTCTCCCATACAGGGTTGAAAGCAGAAGCCTCTTATGGCAAAAGCACCTTCATGCTCGGAATCGCTAATCCTACCGATTACAAGACCGCTCCACTCAACAGCAGCAAATACATGCTCGCACAATACGGCATTGCCTTTTCGGATGATGTGAAAGCCTATGTCAATTATGTCGGAGGCAAAAGATTCTCCGATAGTGCCCGAACAGCGCAACTGGACCTGGTGCTGACAGCGACGCTGAACGACCTGTTCAGTATTGGATACAACGGAACCGTTGCCATGAATAAGTTTCAACAGGGAAATAAATATGAGGATAATGCAAAAAAATGGTGGGGATCCGCGGTCTACCTGAACCTCGACCCCAGTGAGAAGTTCGGGATCACCCTGAGGACGGAATACTTCAGCGATAAAAACCAGCTGGCCGCCATGTCGCTCGCAACCGAAGGTGCGTCTGTTTTTGCCAACACGATTTCAGGGAATATACGCCTCGGAGACCTTACCCTCATACCCGAATTCAGGGTCGAGAATGCCACAGGCAGTATCTATAGCAACAAATCCGGCGAATTGAAACAAGCAGATGCCAGCATACTGCTCGCCGCCGTCTACAAATTCTAGGCAAGTTTAAGTTGGGTCATAATCAATCACCAGGGCGGCTTTCTAGCTGCCCTGCTTTTTTACCCTACATCGCGTCGGGAGAAAAAAAGGAGAATATTCTTGCGAATAATCTCAAGTTGTCATACTTTTTACCCATGGCACGAGATAAGTCTACACAGGAAATATCAGAACAGACAAATGACCAGGTCGCTTTCATCGGCTCGGGCACATGCCTCACCGGGAATCTCTTCAGCAAGGAACCGCTCATCATCGACGGTACAGTGATGGGAAATATCAACTGCCAGGAAGCAATCCTGCTGGGGATCTCCGGCATGATCATTGGCGATGTATCCTGCCTGAAGGCAGAAATACATGGCACCGTGAAAGGAAACCTCGACATCGAAACCTTGCTGCAGCTCCAGGGACAGGCCATTGTACAGGGCGATATCCGAACAGGAAGACTGCTCACAGAACCCAGTGTCACATTCAACGGACATTGTTCCACAGGACGCACACCCATGAGGCCGGTCACAGATACCGCACCACTTGATATAGCAGCTTCTGCACCACCCAACCCACAGAAAACAGCCCCGGTACAGAAAAAAGACCACCGCTTGAAAAAACGACATCGCTAAGCTGAATTCCGCCCGGCATTGATGATCCCGAAAGAACATCGCATCACCAGCTTCTCATACACCGCCTTTTCCGGCGACTGGAGCATCTTCTCCTCCATCTCCCGAACCCGTGTGATGGCATACTGCTGTATCGTCGTCAATGGCAATACGATCCTTTCGCGCATCTGCACCGATAACTGCTCCACCGGATAACCTGCCATCAGCTCAGATTTACCTGATAACATGAACACATACCGGCGGGTCAGCTCATATTCACCGTGGATGCGATTCCAGATCTCCCCATAAACAGGATGCGAACTCAAGAATTCCGTGAGGGGGAAAAAGCATTTCTTCATCGCCATCTCGCAATTGTCGATCAAAGTCTTGAAAAAAGACGATTGACGATACAGATCCCGAACTTCCGAAAAACGACCGGCTTCATCCAAACGACGTAAAGCCGATCCCACGCCATAGTATCCGGTCACATTCTGCTTCAACTGGCTCCATGCACCGACAAAAGGGATCGCCCGGAGATCCTTCAGTGACAAACGCCCAGAGGCACCGCGCTTGGCAGGCCGACTGCCGATATTCGTCTCTGCATAAAACCGGAGCGGACTGGCATGCCCGAGATAATCCAAAAAATGCGGGTGCTCCTTCAGGGCTACATATGCCTCATAACTGACCCGGGCAAGTTCCTCCAGCAAAGCCTGCTCACCCTCCGCCAAGGTCACTTCATGCGAAGAAAACAAGTCATTGCTGATCCCAGCATGGATAAGCTGTTCAATGTTATATTGAGCAGCATCCACCGTCCCGAAATTCGAACTGACGGTCTGCCCCTGTACGGTCAGCTGGATTTCCCGATTGGCGATGTTACGGCCAAGGGATGCATAAAACTTGTGCGTCTTTCCGCCTCCCCTCGCCGGTGGCCCGCCACGTCCATCGAAAAAAACCACATCAATGCCAAACTGCCTGGATATCCGGGTAAGATCCTCTTTTGCTTTATAAATGCTGTAATTGGCCATGAGATACCCGCCATCCTTTGTGCCATCACTGAACCCGAGCATGATCGTCTGTCGGTTCCCCCTGCGGGCCAGATGCGCGGAATAGACAGGGTGTTCATACAACAGATGCATGATCCGCTCCGAATGCAACAGATCGTCCACCGTCTCGAACAACGGAACGATATCCACCGTGATCTCCTCTCGCACCCAGCCACCAAGTACGAACAAAGCCAACACCTCCATCAGATCATGCGCACTGTTGCACTGGCTGATGATGTATCGGCTCGCCCCGGGTTCTCCATTTCCCTGCTGTATGGTCCGTATCGCCGAAAAAGTATCAAGCGTCTCCCGGGCCATACCATCGGCCGCACCTGAGGGCAGTGGCTGCGAAAGGCCTGACAATGCTGCCATCTTTTCATCCAGGGAAAGCGATGGGTAATCTGCGGGCAGGATGCCGTATGCAGCTGACAACGATGCAAGCACGGTGCCATGCACCGCACTGTCCTGACGAATGTCCAACGACGCAAAATACAAACCGAAGATCTCCACCCTGCTGATCAGGTTGTCGATCATCGAAATAAATAACCCGTTGTGCTGATAAAGCATCGTCTGTCGGATCTCATGGAGGGTCTTGAGGATCTCATCCCTCGTGAGTTCCGTGCGAAGACCCGGTATGAAAATATTGTTGTATAATTTTTTCTCGAGCTCCTGCAACGGGGCTTCCACCCCCTCGAAAGTAAGGCGTCGACGGAGTTTGCGGACATCCATGTAGTAACACTTGATGATACTGCCCCGCAGGGCATCCGCCACTTTCACGGTCGTCTCCGCCGTCACGAAAGGATTGCCATCACGGTCACCTCCCGGCCAGAAACCCATCTGGATGACAGGGTTACCAGGCGACATCGCGTCTCCGAACTGCGACTTCATGAAGCTGACGATGCGGCCTGACGCATGATAGAATACATTTTCCAGATACCATATCAGGCTGACCGCTTCATCGTATGGTGTCGGCTTCTGTTTTTTAAAAAATGGGGTTTTACCCAATTGCTGCAAATAGCTGTTGATCTGCCCGACATTGTTATCCGCCACGGCTCGCGAAAGATCATTGATGATCCCCAGTACCGAACCGGGATAGAACTGGGTAGGGTGCGCTGTCAAAACAAGCCGCACAGCAAAATCCCGGAGCTTCTGCTCCAACTGCCCTTCGGATTCCGTCTGCCGCACTTCGTTCTCCAGATGCTTCAGCGTGCCGGCACCAGACATATCGTTGACATCCCTGAACGCAGCATCCTCAAGGGCATCGAAAAGAACGACCTGCCGCTCCACATACTGCACAAAACGGAACAACACATCCAGCCGCTCCTGCTCCGTACCATAGGTCGTGTGCCGGCTGAAGAAATCATCAATGATCTCGACAGGACTCATCTTCCGCCGATACCCTTCCTCACAATTGGAAAGAAGCAATGACAGGAGGATTCCCGTCTTCTCAATGCGATGGAACGGCAAAGATGTAAAAAGACTGTTGTATAGTTGATACTTGATGCCTACCAGCGTTTTGAACTGTTGCAGGCCTGATAAAGACTGTGCATTCATAAAATTTCACGGTATAGAAGGTTCGAACGACAAGATACCGCAAATTCCAATTTCTGATATTTGATTATTCAGCATTGCGGCGTATATTGCCACCACAACGATGATGCACGCCAACTCATACAGCATTGCTTCCACACTTCCGGTGACGACTGGCATTACGATTATTACAACCCGTTAAGGGTTGCCGCATCACATATCATCCACCAGGCCGGGGGCCGTCATCATCAGGAACAATCTTTCTTTTATTCATATTCCCTACATCCAACATGAAACAGGTTTTGAAATTCGGCGGCAGCTCCGTGGCGAACGCCGATAATATCAGAAAAGTCATACAGATCGTCAAACAACGCCTCGGCCGTGGCCAGGCAATCGTCGTGGTGTCAGCACTGAGCGGTATCACCGATACCCTGCTGCACTGCGGCAACGAAGCAGCCGCCGGTGAAGAAAACTACCGGATGATCCTGACGGAGATCGAACAAAGACACATGGATACCGTCAAGGCATTACTTCCGCTGAACGGTCAAAGCGCGACCCTCAGTTTGGTCAAAAAAACATGCAACGACCTCGAAGACATCTGCAATGGCGTATTCCTGCTCGGGGAGATATCTGCCCGGACCAAAGACAGGATCGTGAGCTTTGGAGAACTGCTTTCTTCGCAGATCATAACAGCAGCATTCTCCGCAGACGGATGCAAGGCGTCCTGGAAGGACGCTCGTGAACTGATCCGCACGGATGACGACTACGGACATGCAACGGTCGATGTCGAACACTCAGGTGAAACCATCCGAAAATTCTTCAACAACCAAAACGTTGAGATCACCGTCGTACCCGGCTTCATCGCAAGCGATGCAAAGGGTGCGACAACGACACTTGGAAGGGGCGGATCCGACTATACCGCTGCCATCATTGCCGCCGCAGCGGATGCATCCATCCTGGAAATTTGGACTGACGTGTCAGGCATGATGACCGCCGATCCTCGCTGGGTGAGCAATGTACGCAACATCCCTTCCATCTCGTACCAGGAGGCCATGGAACTCTCCCATTTCGGGGCTAAAGTGATCTACCCCCCTACGATCCAACCGGTGATGTCAAAAAATATCCCCGTCTGGGTGAAGAACACCTTCGCACCGGATGATGCCGGCACCGTCATTGAAAACAGAAGCACACCACAGGCGGATATTGTCCGCGGCATATCCAGCATCAACCATATAGCACTGCTGAGCCTGGAAGGAAGCGGCATGGTCGGGGTGCCCGGCTTCTCTAAGCGCCTCTTCGAAGCCCTCGCACTGGCCCGTATCAACGTCATCCTCATCACGCAGGGATCCTCAGAACACAGCATCTGCGTCGGCATAGATACCCGCCTCAGCGAAAAGGCAAGGGATGCCGTGAATGCGGCATTCGCAGTGGAGATATCCCTGCAGAAAGTCGACCCCCTGCGCATCGAAAAAGAACTTTCGATCATCGCCCTCGTAGGAGAACAAATGAAAAGTCACCCTGGCATCAGCGGACGGATGTTCGGGGCACTGGGCCGCAACGGCGTCAACGTCAGAGCCATCGCACAAGGCTCGTCTGAACGCAATATATCCGCAGTGATCTCAACCACCGAAGTAGGAAAAGCACTGAACGTATTGCATGAAGAATTTTTCGAAACAACCTACAAACAGGTGAACCTATTCATCACCGGCACAGGAAATGTCGGCCGGAGACTACTCGCACAACTAAACAAACAGGAAAAATACCTTGCCGAACACATGCGCCTGCAGGTAAGGGTCACAGGCCTTTCCAACAGCCGAAGAATGATCGTCAGCGAAAAAGGCATCGACCTCGCCAACTGGGAAGAAAAACTCCATGTCGGTGAAAAAGCTGACCTCGAAGCATTCACCGATGCCATCATCAAACACAACCTCAGGAACACCGTTTTTGTCGATATCACAGCCAGCGACAAAGTACCGCAAGTATATGAAAAACTGCTGCGGAAATCCATCTCGGTCGTGGCATGCAATAAGATCGCCGCATCATCAACATATGGGCAATACCGTAAACTGAAGGACCTTGCACAAGACTACAACTGCAGATTCCTCTTCGAAACGAATGTCGGCGCAGGACTACCGGTAATAGGTACACTAAACGACCTGCTCGGTAGCGGCGACACCATCAACAGCATCGAGGCCGTACTCAGTGGCACACTCAACTTCGTCTTCAATCACTACGATGGCAGCCGTGATTTTTCTGAGGTTGTCAGACAAGCACAGGACGAAGGATATACCGAGCCAGACCCCAGGCTCGACCTCAGCGGTACCGATGTGATGCGCAAGATCATGATCCTTGCCCGGGAAGCCGGTGAAAAGATCGAGATGGATGATATAAAATGCAACTCCTTCCTGCCGGTATCCTGCATGCAGGGAAGCGTGGAGGATTTCTACAAGGAGATGACCGCACAGGAACCACATTTCAAAGCCATCTACGATAAGGCCGCAGCAGCAGGATGTAAGCTGAAATTCGTGGCCAGCTTCCATGAGGGGAAAGCGGAGGTAGGCCTCCGGCATATCTCCCGCGAACACGATTTCTTCCACCTCTACGGGAAGGATAACATCGTGCTCTTCCAGACCAACAGATACCCCGATCAGCCCCTTGTCGTAAAGGGCGCAGGGGCAGGGGCGGAAGTCACGGCGAGCGGTGTATTTGCCGACATCATGCGGGCCACACTCCATTGATAAAATAAATATGAACGCACAAAATATTCCGTCGTGTCCAAACGAATGAAGATCTCAGCACCCGCCACCGTCGCCAACCTCGTATGCGGCTTCGACATCCTCGGCCTGGCACTGGAGGACCCCTGCGACATCATGGAACTCGAATGCTCCGACCGACCGGGGCTTCGGATACACCACACCGACGGGTATGCATTACCGGTAGTGCCGGAACTGAATGTCGCGGGTGCGGCACTGCTGGCACTCATGGAGGAATTGCAGGAACCCGTCGGATTCGACCTGACCATCACCAAATACATCAAGCCCGGCAGCGGACTGGGTTCCAGCGCAGCGAGTTCCGCGGGCGCAGTGGTCGCAGCCAATAAACTGCTCGGCGGAAGGTTCTCCGGCATGGACCTCGTACGCTTCGCAATGAACGGAGAAAAAGTCGCCAGCGGTGTGAAACACGCCGATAACATCACCCCCTGCATTTACGGTGGCGTCACACTGATCCGTGCCATCCATCCGCTGGACATCGTCCGGCTGGAGGCCCCACCACTCCACGTGACGGTCATACACCCACAGATAGAAGTACGGACCTCCGACGCAAGACAGATCCTGCGCAAAGAAGTGCAGCTCAAACAGGCCATCCGACAATGGGGTAATATCGCAGGACTGGTGGCTGGCTTCATGAAAAAAGATTACGACCTCATCAGCCGCTCCCTCGAAGACGTGATCATCGAACCCGTTCGCAGCATCCTCATACCCGGATTCGCAGAAGTAAAGCAACGCTGCATCGCGGCAGGAGCCCTCGGAGGCGGGATATCCGGCAGCGGACCATCCATCTTCATGCTGAACAGGGATGAAGAAACGGCAAGAAAAGTCGAGGCCATCATGAAGGATGTCTATGAAAAGATAGGGATCGACTACAAGACCTATGTCACAAAGGTCAATATGGAAGGCGTGAAGGAAATTCGCGATTGAGTCATGTTAACAGGGTCCGGATAACCCAAAAACCAGCATCTGAGAGATGAGATATTACAGCCTTGGGAAACGATCCCCCGATGTGGACTTCAGAACGGCGACGATGCAGGGACAGGCGCCGGATAAAGGATTGTATTTTCCGGAAAGCATACCCGCATGGGACAAACCATTCATCGAAACCCTCGCGAAAATGGACAACGAAGAACTCGGCTTCCGGGTGATGAGTCCTTTTGTGGGAAACAGCATACCGGAGGATATCTTACACCTGATCATAAGGGAGACGCTGTCGTTTGATATACCCCTGGTGCCGGTGACAGATGATATCAGCAGCCTGGAACTTTTTCATGGTCCCACATTGGCATTCAAAGATGTAGGGGCAAGGTTCATGAGCCGCTGCCTCGGCTATTTCGCCAGGGACAAGGGCGAAAGGATCGTGGTGCTTGTCGCCACAAGCGGCGACACGGGCGGAGCCGTCGCCAATGGGTTTTATGGTGTCCCCGGGGTGGATGTGGTGATCCTCTACCCATCCGGCAAAGTGAGCACCGTACAGGAAAAACAACTCACCACCCTGGGCCGGAATATCCACGCACTTGAAGTATCCGGGAATTTCGATGACTGCCAGCGTATGGTCAAATCGGCATTCGCGGATACGGTGCTTACAGAAAAGATCTTCCTCACCTCAGCCAACTCGATCAACGTCGCACGATGGCTTCCACAGCAACTCTACTACCTGCTGGCATGGCAACAATGGCCTGATAAATCCGCCCCCCCGGTGATTTCTGTCCCGAGTGGGAACTTCGGTAATATTTGCGCAGGCATGATGGCATGGCGCTCCGGACTTCCGGTATCCCATTTCATCGCAGCCTGCAATGCGAATGATACCGTCCCCCGATTCATGAAAGGCGATGGATACCTTCCCAATCAGGCCGTCCCCACCATCTCAAATGCCATGGATGTGGCCGACCCTAGCAATTTCGTGCGCATTCTGGAGATCTTCAGCCATGACCGGACACCACTGGGTGATATGCTCAGCAGCATAAGCATCAGTGATGACGAAACGTCGTTGACCATCCGTCAAGTGCATCATGATACAGGCTACCTGCTTGATCCACATGGTGCCATAGGCTACCTTGCATTGAAGCGTTGGCAAGAATCCCATCCCGGCGACAAAGGCTATTTTCTGGAAACGGCACATCCCGTCAAGTTCCCGGAAAGCGTGGAAAAAGCCACCGGCCAAAGCATCGAAATCCCCCCACATGTCAAACCCATTATGGAAGGCATCAAACAGTCCACGCCAATACCAGCCGAATACGAAGCCCTTGCAGCATTCCTGCAACGATTCGAATAGCCATGCAAAACCTTGCAATGACATCATCATGTTCCGTATTTTTATCGGGAGCGATTCGATAACCGTATTTTTATGGTGACCTAAATTCAACTATAGCCATGATCACCAGAACCAGATCTGCAAAGAACCAAGCCCTTCTGTTGCCCGTTATTTTATTCAGTATCCTGCTTATTTTCGGATGCTCATCTTCAAAAACGATCAGCGGCGCCAGTCCGGAGCAGATCAGGCAAGCCATACGATCCGACCGATGGGTATTCGTTGCTCAGTCAGCCATCGCCCAGGGAGGACGCTCCCGACAAATCGATACCCGATATGATGTACGCTTTGGAAGGGATACAATCCAGTGCTACCTGCCTTACTTCGGAAGGTCCTTCTCCGGAGCGGGGGCATTTTCCAGCGGCAGTCCGCTTGACTTCAAATCGACGGACATCTCTATCGAAAAAGAGGAATTGAAAAATGGAGGCACCCGACTGAAAGTGAAACCCCGGGATATCTCCTCTGTGCAGTTCATGATCTTCGAGATATTCGAAAGCGGCTCATCCAGCCTGAGCGTGACCCTGACGGATCGTTCCCCGATATCTTTTAATGGATATATTGAAGCCGTGAAGTAATACCTTCCGAAAGCCTAACTGTTGTAGATGACCTAAGGAGTCATGCGTCTCATCTGAGCCGCAGCCGATTGTACATTTCATGCATGACCTCCATATGTGGCGCCGTCAGCACGGCGAGCCCCATGATCGAATACCACATCAAAGAAGTGTGGTCGGAAAACATGTACCCCGCAGAGCCAGCGATGAGGATGCCCGCCACGGCCAGAAGGCTGTAGAATGCGATTTGACGGATCACTTGCCTGATCGGTACGCCGTTCACATGACAGAGATAAGAAGTGATTTTTCGTATCGACAGCACAGAATGCCATCCGACAAAATAAAACGTGAAACCCATGATCAGTGGAAGCTTCGACAGGATGAGTAGGATCGCGACATAGAACATCAAGGTTCTGAAGTCAAGCTTTGTACGCTCCTCGCGCTGCAAGAAAAAAAACATACCGGCGGATACCAATAGCTGGACTAACAACAACTGAATCACAAGACCGCGATGGGTCTCCAGCCATGTCATCACCGAATCGGCATAGGGTGATACGCCCGCCAGCGCAATGAAAGGACGGACCTCGTCAGCATGTGTGAGCAGCATGACGCCCAATATGACCATTCCGTATGCGACCACAAAATATTTACCGGACCAGGTGGTCGTATCAAATAAGGACAAATCGGTTTCTCCGAAATGGTAGGCGGAGAAAATGATGAAGATGAGGATACCCAGTGCAGGAAACTGCCACAATATCGCAGCGAAAAGTATCAGTCTGCCCATGTATCCCGCAAAGAACCTCCCCGTCGAAAAGGACTCTCCCTTACTCTCGGAATTGTGCATGGCGACCAGCAGATCTGCCGCACCATGGGGTACACCCAAAATCAATACGCCGGAAATAAACAACGTCAGCTGAAGGTCTGGGCCGAAGGGATTTACAAATTGCTGCAAGAGCAGCATGCACATGCCCGCTGCCAAGAGGTAATAACGGATCATGATGGATGGGTTGGTATTTACGGATGCATTCCGGGATCAATGGCGCAGGGAAAAACAGGCAAAATAATGGCTTAAATAAAAGTGTCCTCCGGGAAACAATTCCTGCACACGGAGGACACTTTTATCAAACTAAAGGAGATTAGGACTTAGCACTCTCCGATGTAGCGATGCTGTATACGACAAGGCCGAAACCGATCTTGTTTACGGCATCTGCAATGTTGTAGAAAAGATTCACACTCTCAGGATTGGTGATAACACCACTCAACCAACCACCAGGCATTGCCATGTAACCAATAGGGTAGATTGCCCATCCTACCAGTACAAACCATGCAAGTGCCTTGATGCCCTTCTGAACAGCAGTAGAATTGCTGGAAGCTGCCAATTGTTTGGCTTCACCAAACCAAGCAGAATAAAGGATATACACATAGCCGAGGGTTGAGATCACACCCCATAGAACGGAATGACCTGTTGCACCTTCACCGGCAGATCCATCCGCATTTAAGGGAACGAACGCCTCACCGATGTAACCAGCAACCAGCATCACTACAGATGCAGCAATCAATTTCCACATGAAAGACGCTTTTGCACCAGCGGGCTTGAGCAAAAGATAGAACTCAAGACACATCAAAGGCACAGTCAGTGTCCAGTCGATGTAACGAAGCGCTACAGGAGTCTTGCCGGTTGCTGCGAAATAATCACGCATGTAATAGTAATGCACAGCCGCGATGGCAGTGATCAATCCGGAAACCAACAAAGAAGTCTTCCATTTTCCGTCTACCTGACCGCGCTCGAAAAAGAAGAAGATTGATGCCGCGAACATTGCCATGTACCCGGTGAAAAACGTGAATGTAACTGGGTCATTCACTTTGATCTCCATGACGTTTAACAGAACTTGATTCATATTACAAGGTTTTGGTTAATGTTAATATAATAAACAAAATTGAATTTTGTTTCGTTTGTACCGTTCCACACTTAAACAGGTTTAAGCTAAATCGTTTAAACATATCTGATATATTAGACAAAATCTAAAATGCCAACTTCCACATTTAAAAAAATATCAAATAAAATTCAATTTCCCACTCAAACAAAAATGAAAGGTTATTATATTGGCTATTCCTTAAAAAAAATCTGAATTTTCAGGAATTCCCACCGAATCCAAAAAAAAATCCCAAAAATCTTCAGGATCAAGCAGCATTTTGCCTTAAAATCTTGTCAGCACGCAGCCTTAAAGTGGACTCATCCTGCCAAGTACAAGACAAATGAAACAAGTAAAACCATTAGTGCAAACACGCTTATCCCACATCAGAATCATACCTGCTCCTATCTCAAATTGGATCATAAAGCATCAGAAAAACCATGAACATATATTGCGACGCAATATCATAGCCGGTATATTTTTGAGAGAAACGTCTAATGGCTGCCTGATATAAGCTCATCCCAAAAATGCTCATGTCAACATTCTGATATGAGCGTTTGAGGATGGCTTTTAAAAAATACCACAAAAGCCACCCGTAACTAAAATAACAATCTCTCCCAGCCCATCCTAAAAAAGACATCCTGTAACTTCGTCATATCGGAATCTCTTTCGATCTGTTGCCTGATCTTGGAGGAGAACAAATCAAAGGGGACTCTACACGAATGCTAAGAGATCATCATCCCTTTAGCATACGCCTTTGCTATGCGGCGGTGCCCATCCGATGATTGACATGCATTTTCTATGAAGATGCCGAATAATATCCTTCGCATCCGGTGATACCATGCCAGGAACATACCCTTTTCCACAAAATACCTTTCTGTTACCACCAA
>JBIKIB010000056.1:0-14146 GCA_044361845.1 Chitinophagaceae bacterium
CCGGGAGGGTGAATGCCTGTCCGAGTTTTTCGCGGAGTTCCTTGGAGAGGTTTGACATATCCGCGAAACTCTGTGCATTGAGTTGCCATAGCCAGTCCCATATCTGCCCTGCCCTGAATTTTTTCTCCCCGATGCTTTCGAGGTATTCAACGATTTCTTCAATGCTCAGGTGGCGGATGTTGCGTTGGGTTGCAGACTTCATGGTGTAAAGATACGCAAGTATGGGCTTGACAGGCCTTTGTATCCGTCAATCCCCCTGTTTCCTTATTGTCAGCTGCCATAGAGGATGTTCAGGGCACCAGGAGGGGGGCATTTGTTGACGAAAAGGCTGTTTATCTTTGGCATATGGAAACTGTTTATGTGATCGATGCTTTGCGGACCCCGATCGGACGATATGGTGGCTGTCTGAGTACTGTTCGGCCGGATGATCTTTTGGCGTTTGCCATCCGTGCTTTGTTGCATCGGAACCCGGATGTACCGGGGGATGCTATTGGGGATGTGATCGCTGGTGCGGCGAACCAGTCGGGCGAGGACAACCGGAACGTGGCCCGCATGGCTTCCCTGCTGGCGGGGCTTCCGCCCTCGGTGCCGGGTGTCACGGTCAACCGGCTTTGTGCATCAGGGTTGCAGGCGATCATGGATGCGGCCAGGGCCATTGCCTGTGGTGACGGGGAGGTGATGATCGCTTGCGGGGTGGAAAGCATGAGTCGTGCACCTTTTGTCATGCCCAAACAAACGGAGCCGTTTTCCCGCAAGGCGGAGGTTTTCGATACCACCCTCGGCTGGCGGTTCCTTAATCCCGAATTGTCGAAAGCGTACCATCCCTACAGTATGGGGGAGACTGCTGAGCATGTCGCCCGGCAGTGGCATATCAGCAGGGAGGACCAGGATATTTTCGCAATGACTTCTCAGCAGCGGTATGCGCGGGCGTTGGCGGCAGGTATTTGGGGCGATGAGCTCATTCCTGTACCGGTGCCTAATGGGAAGGCTGAGCCGGTGGAGGTTGTGGCGGACGAACACCCGCGGATCACCACGCTGGAGAAGCTGGCATCCCTGAAGCCCGCTTTCACCCCGGAAGGAACCGTTACTGCCGGGAACGCTTCCGGCATCAACGATGGTGCGGCGGCCATGTTTCTCGCATCTGAGGCCGCGGTCGTCAGGTACGGACTGAAGCCGATGGCACGTGTCGTGTCCATGGCCGTAGCGGGGGTGGACCCTTCGGTGATGGGCATCGGGCCTGTACCCGCCACCCAAATGGCACTCAAAAAGGCGGGGCTGCATATCCGTGATATTGGGCTTGTGGAACTGAACGAGGCCTTTGCCTCGCAATCCCTTGCCTGCATCCGGGAACTGGGTATTGACCCGGGCATCGTCAATGTGAACGGTGGTGCGATCGCGCTGGGTCATCCGCTGGGGTGTTCCGGCGTGAGGATATCCGCCACCTTGTTGCATGAGATGAAGCGGCGTGGGACCCGGTTCGGTCTGGCCACCATGTGTGTCGGGGTCGGACAGGGTGCCGCGGTGATCTACGAGGGGCTGTCGGATGTTTCGTGAACCGGTATTCCTGATACCATCCATGCTGGATCCAATGACAACCCCGAACAGCCGTCGACGATATACTTGAGGGGTGTTGAAGGGCCAGTGGGATGCTTTCAGGATCCCTGCAGCAACAGTGCTTTCAGTTCATCCTTTCCGATGGTCTGCTGGCTGGAGGTGGTCAGGTTTTTCACCTTCAGGGTTCCGTTGGCGATCTCCTCGCTGCCGGCGATGACGACCATGGGTATCTTCTTTTTTTCCGCATATTTGAACTGCTTGTCGAACTTGGTTTGTTCCGGATAGATCTCGCAGGCGATGCCGGATTCCCGCAGGGATCGCAGGATGGGCCATACGTAGCGGCATTCCGATTCCCCGAGGTTGAAGAACAGCAGTTTCGTGCCGATGTCCAGTGATTCCGGGAAAGATCCACATTCTTCCATCACATCATAGATGCGGTCAACACCGAAGGAGATGCCCACGCCCGGGATGCCGGGCACGCCGAAGAGGCCTGTGAGGTCGTCGTACCGGCCGCCGCCGCCGATGCTGCCGATCTGAACACTGCCGGCCTTCACCTCGAAGATGGTACCCGTGTAGTAGTTGAGTCCGCGTGCCAGGGTGAAGTCTAACGTGAACGGGTACCCTCCATCTTCTTTCTTCAGGAAGTTCGCCAGCCAGCGGATCTCTTCGATGCCTTTTTGTCCCTGAGGGGTGTGTCCGAGCAGGGCTTCTGCTTTTGACAGTTTTTCATCCACATCCCCCCCGATGGAGAGATACTTGCCGATGGCGGCGGATTGTTCATCTGAAAGTCCTCTTTGCGAAAGTTCTTCCATGACTTTTTCCATACCGATCTTGTCGAGCTTGTCGATCGCGACCGTGATATCGGTGAGTTTTTCGGCACCTCCGCAGGCTTCTGCCAGGGCTGCCAGGATTTTCCGGTTGTTGATACGCAGTTCGATGGGAATATCGAGCATGCGGAAAACATCCAGGTATATATTCGCGAGTTCCGCTTCGTTGAGGAGTGATGCGCTCCCGACGACGTCTGCGTCGCACTGGTAGAATTCTCGGTATCGTCCTTTTTGGGGCCTGTCGGCGCGCCATACGGGCTGGATCTGGTATCTTTTAAAGGGGAACTGGAGTTGTCCGTGGTTCATTGCCACAAAACGGGCGAATGGGATCGTGAGGTCGTAGCGGAGTGCTCTTTCCGTGACGGCCTTGCTGCCGGTACCTTCCATCACTTGCCGGAAGCCATCGATGGCCTGTTCGCGTTTTGCCGGATTGTCGAGTCCGTTGTTGAGGATCCTGAAGATGAGCTTGTCGCCTTCATCACCGTACTTACCCAGCAGGGTGTCGAGGTTTTCCATGGCCGGTGTCTCCAGTGGCTGGAAGCCGTATCGCTCGAAGACCTCCCGGATGATCCGGAGGATGTATTGTCTTTTCCTGACGACGGACGGGGGGAAGTCCCTCGTGCCTTGCGGAAGGGTTGGTCTGATCATTTTTCGGTTATCCTTTATCGTTATACTGGGATATGATTCGTTCGCAGGCTTCGTCGAGCAGGCTGAAAACCTCATGATAGCCTTGTTCGGCGCCGTACCACGGGTCGGGCACATCCATGTTCTTGCCGGGGTGCATGACATCGAGCAGGAGGGATATCTTTGAATGGTCGAATTTCCCGCCCGCGATGCGGCGGATATCGTCCATCACATCTGAAGCCATTGCGTAGATCCGGTCGAAATGTTCGATATCTTCCGCACGGAACATCCGGGATTTTTGGCTGCTTATATCCATGCCGTTGAGCATGGCGACCTTCTGAGAAAGCCGGTGGGGCGGTTCTCCGATATGGTATCCGTTGGTGCCTGCACTATCCACTTTCCAGCCAAGCCCTGCCTTGAGTGCCTTGTCCTGCAGGATCCCTTCCGCCAGTGGACTTCGGCAGATGTTGCCGAGGCATACCATCAGTATCTTCATGGCTTTGTTGATTGAGCCGCAAATATAGGAAAGAATGCCCGCCGCTTATGGATAATGCAAGGCTGTTGCATCTTAGAGATGACACAATCATGATTTGTGTTTGGGAAAAATATCAGTAACTTGTCAACCCAACAATTCCAGCTATGGACCGTCAGGATTTTGAAAGAAAACAGGAGAAGCAGCAGATCGGGATGCGTACGATCTATAGCTACGCGATGGGTGTGTTATGGGTGGGTTTGGGCATTTTTTTCATCAACCACGAACGCTTTGGCATGGGAGGTGCTTTTGACCCTGCCCTGGCGAAATATTTCGGAGTGGTTTGTATTTTCTATGGTCTGTTCAGGTTTTGGCGGGGATATAAAGGGCATTCGAAAAACTAAACCATCACCATGCGGAGGATTTTTGTGTGTTTCAGAGAATTTGTGGTTTTACCCACAGCGGTGGTGATCCTCGCTATGGGGTGCATGGAGGTCAGGAAGCCGCGGTATATCGCCGGTGCTGACACCCTTACTTCGGGTGAGATACACATCAGTGTGGACGAAACATTCCAGCCCGTCATCGATTCCCAGATAAAAGTATTCCTGTCGCAGCATCCTGATGCGCGGATCATCGCCCATTACAAACCGGAGGCGGAGTGCTTGAAGGACCTCTCGGATGATAGTACGCGGTTGGTGATCGTGACGCGCGGGCTGAATGAAGATGAGGTTGCTTTTTATACCGATACGCTCCAGTTCAAGCCCATGTTCGGGGTGGTTGCATCCGATGCCATCGCCGTGATCGTGCACAATGCTTCGAAGGATAGCCTTTTTTCCGTCTCCGAGATCCGGTCGATGCTCAATGGTACGAGCGGTTACAGGTATGAGCAGGTGATGGACGGTAATGTGGCCACCAGTACCGTGCGGTTCATGATGGATTCTGTGCTGAGGGGTCAGCCGTTCGCAGCATCGGTCGTTGCGGCAAAGACCAGTGAAGGGGTGATCGATTATGTGTCGAAGCATCCAAAGGCGATCGGTTATATCGGGGTCAGCTGGATAGGCAATCCGGAGGACACGACACAGTTGAGTTTTCTTCGGAAAGTGCGGATCGCGGCGCTGCAATGCGCGAATTGTCCGCGGGAAGTGTACGTGAAACCCTATCAGGCGAACATAGCATTGAAGAAGTATCCATTGAGTAGGGAATTGTATTATATATTGAAGGAGAATTATGCTGGTCTGGGTAAAGGTTTCGTGAATTTCCTCAAGCATGAGAAGGGGCAGCTAATTTTTAAAAGGTCTTATCTTGTGCCGGAGTGGAAAGCGCTTGAAGTCCGCAGGGTGAACCTTAAAGAGTGAGAGGCACGCAATTATTTTCTATATTTACATCAATTTAAACGACGATTACAATGACCAAATTGAAATTTGGCCTCGTTGCTGCGGTGTTGCTGACGGGTCATTCGCTCTTTGCGCAATCCGTACAGGATGGAAAAAAATTCATCTATTACGAGCGATACCAGAGTGCCAGGGACATGCTTCAGAAAGTGGTGTCAGCGAACCCCAATGATGCGGATGCTGTTTATTTGCTTTCACAGGCGGAGTTTGGTCTTTATAACCCGGGTGCTGCGAGGAGTGTACTGCAGAAGGGACTCGAGGGTGCGAATGCCGCCAACCCTTTGTTGCTGGCGGGTATGGGTCAGGTAGAACTCACGGAAGGGAAGGTCAATGATGCACGCCAGCGTTTCGAGACGGCACTGAGCCTGACGAAGGGGAAGGATATTCCCGTGCTGAATGCCATCGGGAAGGCCAACCTGGAGAAATCGGGTGATGCCGCCTACGCGATAGAAAAACTCAAAATGGCCACTGCCATTTATGATGCACAGAAAAAAGGTACGAAAGACCCGGATGTGTATATCACACTCGGGGATGCATACCGCAAGTTGATGGATGGTGGGAATGCGGTTTCATCCTATCAGAATGCACTGCAGATAGACCCTCGTCACGCTGCCGCGAAATACAAGATCGGCAAGGTCTATCTGACCCAGGGCAGTGATCAAAGAGATATATTCCTGAAAAATTTCGAAGAGGCCATTGAGATGGACCCCTCATATGCCCCGGCATACTATGACCTGTACTCCTATTATTTCTCCCGTGACGTGTACAAGGCCACAACCTATTTCAATAAATACAAGTCAACGGCGGATATGGGGCCAGCCCTTGATTACGAAGAGGCCAGCCTGATGTATGCATCCGGAGACTTCAAGGGGGCCATTGAAAAAGCCCAGGAGCTCACCAAAACACAGGGAGCACAGGCTGATGCCCGTCTCTATAGGCTGGAGGCGTATTGCCATGATAAGCTCGGTGATTCTGTCAAAGCGATCGCACGCCTGGAGGAATTCTTCAGCAAGGCCCGCCCCGATCAGATCGTTCCTGATAACTATGTCATGATGGCCATGAACGCTGCCAAGTTCCCTGACCGCCAGGCACAGGTCGATGAATATTTTGGTAAAGCCATCACCTCGGATACATCGCTGACCAATAAGATCGATTATACCCGCAAGACCGCAAATTTCTTCAAAGGAGCCAAGAACCAGCCCAAAGCCGCTGAATGGTACACCAAGGTGCTTTCTGTGAATCCAAACCCCGGTAAAGTGGATATCTACAATGCTGGCTTTGAGAATTTCCGGGCAGGAGAATACAGGCGGTCAGACAGTATCTTCAAAATGTATTCCTTGAAATACCCGGATGAAGTGTATGGATATTACTGGAGCTTCCGTGCTTTGTCAGTCGTTGACTCCACGATGGAAGGGGCATTGGCGATCCCTGACTGCCAGAAGTTCATCGAAGTGGCAGAAAAAGATAAGGTGAAGAATAAGAACACCCTGATCACGGCACTTGGGTACATGGCAGGGTACACGGCCAACATGAAAAAGGATTTTCCGGCTGCGATCACCTATCTTGACAAGATCCTTGAGATCGATCCGGCCAATGCCGATGCCGCAAAAAACAGGGAAATTTTGCAGAAGGCCAGTAATAAAGGAGGCTCCAAACCCACAGGGGGAAACCCTTCACCCCCACAAACGACAGCGAATCCTTGATGATCAATTAGTTGTGTGATATCTGACCGGGTCATGGCCAATGCAGCAGCAGAAAGCCATGACCCGGTTTCTTTTGTTAAGTCGTATTGTTTTTCCCGACGCCCGATGTATTTTTGCGCTTCTTCAAAGAAACCTCTCTATGCAAGACCTAATACTGCTGCAGTCCCAGGCTTTGAATGCCGTGAAAGAGGGGGCTTCGTCCGATTATTTCCCGATAGGGCTGCAAATTTTATTTGCCTTCCTGTTTGTGACCGTGATGTTGTCGGCCTCCCATGTGCTCGGTCCGAAACGGCTGACAAAAGACAAACTTCAGACATTTGAAAGTGGGATCGCTCAGCAGGGCAATGCACGGCAGCCGATGGCGATCAAATATTTCCTTGTGGCGATCCTCTTCGTACTCTTCGACGTGGAAGTGATATTCTTTTATCCTTATGCGGTCAATTTCAGGGAACTTGGCTGGGATGGATTCTGGGCAGTGATATTGTTCGTCGGGCTTTTCCTGGCTGGCTTCATATACATCATCCGTAAGAAAGCCCTTCAATGGGAAGATTGATGGGTTCGGGCTGATACTACGGAATGGTGTCAACCAAGCATCAAAATGGTTGTTGTAGGTAACAATCATCGATCTCTAACTATTAAGATAATCACATATGTCACGTCCGGTAAGATTCAACATACATCCGAAAAGCACCAAAGACTGGGGCATCAATCAGGCTTCGATGCCCGAGGGGCACATGGGGGAGGGTTTTTTCGCCACCTCTTTTGATAAAGTCGTTGGCCTTGCCCGGAAGAATTCGATCTGGCCGCTGCCGTTTGCGACCTCCTGCTGCGGCATCGAGTTCATGGCGACCATGGCCTCTACATATGATCTGGGTCGGTTCGGAG
Organism: Chitinophagaceae bacterium; assembly: GCA_044361845.1. Taxonomy (GTDB): domain Bacteria; phylum Bacteroidota; class Bacteroidia; order Chitinophagales; family Chitinophagaceae; genus Pollutibacter. Next base: position 7,457 of record JBIKIB010000056.1, read on the forward strand.
CAGAGCGATTGGGATTCACCCCGCGCCAGTGCGATCTGCTCATGGTCATGGGTACCATTGCCAAGAAGATGGGACCCGTGGTACGCCAGGTGTATCTGCAGATGGCAGAGCCTCGCTGGGTGATCGCTGTGGGTGCATGTGCTTCCAGTGGCGGGATATTCGACACGTATTCCGTCCTGCAGGGCATCGACCAGGTGGTTCCCGTGGATGTGTACGTACCCGGTTGTCCCCCCCGTCCGGAAGCCATCATCGATGGTGTGCTGAGGATACAGGACCTCATCCATAACGAGCCGCTGCGGAGGCGGAACGGAGACCGGTACAAGTCGCTCATGGAGTCTTACGGGATAGAATAACCGAAAAACGATCCGGGTCCAGGCCCGGTAAAACACGGACAGATGTCACTGACGAACGAACATATAAAAGCCCGGCTTCTGGAAAGATTCGCGGATGCCATCACCGAGCTGCTTGAGCCGAGCGGGATGCTCACTTTCACGGTGGCGCGGGAGCAGAACCTGAAAGTCCTAAATTTTTTGAATGACGAGCAGGATCTGGCCTTTCGGTTTTTGACGGACCTGACGGCGGTGCACTATCCTGATCGGAAAGACGAGGAGTTGTGCGTCGTCTATCATCTGCACAACCTCGTGGCGAATGTCAGGGTGCGGATGAAAGTTTACGCACCTGTCGCACAACCGGATGTCTATACGGCCACCGGCCTGTTCTCCGCCGCCAACTGGATGGAGCGCGAAACCTATGATTTTTACGGGATCAATTTCGTCGGACACCCCAACCTGAAGCGCGTCCTGAATGTCGATGAGATGGATTACTTCCCCATGCGGAAGGAATTCCCGCTGGAGGACCAGACGAGGATCGACAAGGACGATGAGATGTTCGGCCGGGGCTGAGCTTCGGTTATTCCTTAACGTGAGTTAGGCGGAGCGGTATCCGCCGATGCAGACAAAACAAACTATGTCGGAACACAATCACATAAGGCTGCCTGAGGGATCGATCGGCAAGACCACCACGACCCTCAACCTTGGGCCCACCCACCCTGCCACGCATGGTGTATTCCAGAATATCCTTGAGCTGGACGGAGAGCGGATCGTAGCGGCTGAAGCCACGGTAGGGTATATCCACCGTGCATTCGAAAAGATCGCTGAAAGGCGCCCGCTCTATCAGATCACCACGCTGACGGACCGGTTGAATTACTGTTCCTCTCCGATCAACAACATGGGTTGGCATCTGACCTGCGAGAAACTGCTCGGTGTTCGCACGCCGAAGCGGGTGGACTATCTCCGGGTCATCGTCATGGAGCTTGCACGCATCACCGATCACCTTGTATGCACCTCCATCGTGGGGGTGGATGCCGGTGCATTCACGGGTTTTTTATATGTCATGCAATACCGGGAGCTGGTCTATGAGATCTATGAAGAGATCTGCGGTGCCCGACTGACCACCAACATGGGCAGGGTAGGTGGATTCGAGCGGAATTTCTCCCCGGCGGTATGGGAAAAGCTCGAGCGTTTTCTTGAGGAATATCCGAAGGCGCAGAAAGAACTGGAAGCACTGCTCACCCGTAATCGTATTTTCTATGAACGTACCCGGGGTACCGGATCGATCACGGCGGACCGTGCCCTGAACTACGGCTTCACCGGTCCTAACCTCCGGGCCACGGGAGTTGATTACGATGTTCGCGTGCACGAACCCTATTCGAGCTATCAGGATTTTGATTTCCAGATTCCCGTTGGAAAGACGGGAGATAACTATGACCGTTTCATGGTGCGCACCGAGGAGATCTGGCAGTCATTGTCGATCATCAGGCAGGCATACCGGAAGATACAGGAGTTCAAAGGGGCGGAGGCGGATGTGTTTCACGCGGATGTGCCTGAATACTACCTTCCCGAGAAGCAGGATGTCTACACAAAGATGGAAGCCCTTATATGGCATTTCAAGATCGTGATGGGAGAGACGGACATCCCGCCGGGAGAAGTCTACCAGGCGGTGGAAGGCGGCAATGGGGAGTTGGGATTCTATCTAATCAGTGATGGTGGACGATCTCCATACCGGTTGCATTTCCGCAGGCCCTGTTTCATCTATTACCAGGCTTATGAGGAGATCATCAAGGGCAGTATGCTCAGTGATGCGATCATCACGATGAGTTCACTGAATCTGATCGCAGGTGAGATGGATGCATGATGCAGTGCGGGGTGGATAGTGGAACGAAAATATACATATAAACAGTCTGGCAAGTGGTTGAGCAGGGGATATCCGTTCCCGATCTCGATCTCCAATTAGAAGCAAATGATACGATTCTCAGATAGCAAGCTCGACGAGGTTCGCAGGATCATCGAACGCTACCCGGAAGGGAAGCAGAAGAGTGCGGTCATACCCCTACTCCATCTGGCACAGGAGGAATTTGGCGGATGGCTGAGTCCGGATACAATGGATTATGTCGGCTCACTCCTGCAGCTTGAGCCCATCGAAGTCTATGAGGTGGCCACTTTCTACAGCATGTTCAATTTGGAACCTGTTGGAAAACATGTATTTGAGGTCTGCCACACGGGGCCATGCATGCTTCGCGGAAGTGATGATATCATCTCCCATATCAAGTCAAGGCTGGGGATCGAAGTTGGCCAGACGACTGCCGATGGGTTGTTCACCCTGAAGACGGTCGAATGCCTCGGAGCCTGCGGTTATGCACCCATGATGCAGCTCGGCAAGCATTACCGGGAGCACCTGACAAAGGACAGGGTGGACGCGATCATCGGGGAGTGCCGGGCCGCAGCACAGGGAAATTCTTAATGGTTGATCGTTCATTGGTGATTCAATATCGCCGGTAGTTCAATGGTATAATATGGGAAGAAAATTGTTACTCGAAAAGATAGATATCCCTGGCATCAGGGGGTATGAGGCGTACCGCAGCAATGGTGGATATACCGCTGTGGAAAAAGCATTGAAGATGTCACCGGACGAAGTGGTGGAAGAAGTGAAGAAGAGTGGTCTTCGTGGTCGTGGCGGTGCAGGGTTCCCTACGGGTTTGAAATGGAGCTTCCTGGCAAAGCCGGCCGGTGTGCCGCGGTATCTTGTCTGCAACGCTGATGAGAGTGAACCGGGCACGTTCAAGGACCGCTACCTCATGGAGTTCATCCCGCATCTGCTTATAGAGGGACTCATAGCATCATCCTGGGCATTGGGCTGCAACCGGACGTACATTTATATCCGTGGAGAATATGCCTGGATCGTGGATATCCTCGAAGAGGCCATCGCTGAGGCGAAGGTGCATGGCTGGCTCGGAACGAATATCAAGGGGTCTGGCTTCGATTGCCAGATCCATGTGCAGCGTGGGGCAGGTGCATATATCTGCGGTGAAGAGACGGCATTGATCGAGAGCCTCGAGGGTAAGCGCGGTAATCCGCGGATCAAACCTCCATTCCCGGCGGTGAAAGGGCTATGGGATTGTCCAACAGTAGTGAATAATGTGGAGACATTGGCGGCCATTGTGCCGATCCTAAATATAGGAGGGGAGGAGTTCTCAAAGATCGGCATCGGAAAGTCAACCGGTACCAAGCTCATATCCGCCTGTGGCAACATCAAACGCCCGGGTGTATATGAGATCGATATGACCATTACGGTGGAGGAATTCATCTATGGTGAACAATATTGTGGCGGCATCCCCAATGGGAAAAGACTTAAAGCCTGCATCCCCGGCGGATCGTCGGTACCCATCCTGCCGGCTAACCTTTTGCTGAAGACTGCGAAAGGCGAGACCCGGATGATGACCTATGAAGGCCTGTCTGATGGTGGTTTCGCGACGGGATCGATGATGGGTTCAGGCGGCTTCATCGTTTTGGATGAAGATCAGTGTGTGGTCCGCCACACCCTTACCCTGGCAAGATTTTATCGCCATGAGAGCTGCGGTCAGTGCTCACCTTGCCGGGAAGGGACGGGATGGATGGAGAAGATCCTCCACAACATAGAACACGGAAAAGGGAAGTTGAGTGATATAGACCTGCTCTGGGATATCCAGCGGAAGATAGAGGGGAATACCATTTGTCCACTTGGGGATGCGGCTGCCTGGCCAGTGGCGGCAGCGATCCGGCATTTCCGGGACGAGTTTGAATGGCATGTGCTGCATCCGGAGGAAAGCCAGCGCCGTAATTACGGATTGGCGCACTATGCGGATGCAAGGGAAGTGACGATGTAGTGTCTTTATGGGGCAGTCATCCGCTTGTCTCATCTCTGATGATCGCGATCCTGTCCGTACACGGTCGCAGAAAATTGAGGATATGTTGAGCCGGTTTAGAACATATCCTGCTGACGGAACATACATTTGCGCTTTGGCTTTTCATGATCATGCCTTTGCGTGACATATCAATAAAATATGGCAGAAGATATCAAAATGCTCAAGGTCACCATCGACAACATCACCTTGGAGGTTCCGCAGGGTACGACGATCCTGCAGGCCGCAAGGATGATCGGTGGAGACGTGGCTCCTCCGGCGATGTGCTATTACAGCAAGCTTAAAGGCAGTGGTGGCAAGTGCAGGACCTGTCTTGTGGAAGTGAACAAAGGCAGTGAGGCGGATCCCCGACCGATGCCTAAGCTTGTGGCCAGCTGTCGCACGGGTGTCATGGATGGCATGGAAGTGAAGAACATCACCAGTGACAGGGTCGTGGATGCCCGCAACGGAGTGGTGGAATTCCTGCTCCTCAACCACCCGCTCGATTGTCCTGTCTGCGACCAGGCAGGGGAATGCCATCTGCAGGACCTTAGTTATAACCATGGCAAGGAAGGGACACGCTATGAGTTCAGCCGCCGGACCTTCGAGAAACACGATCTGGGCCCGTATATCCAGCTGCACATGACCCGATGCATCCTTTGCTACCGGTGTGTGTATGTGGCGGATCAGTTGACGGAAAAGCGGGTGCACGGAATACTCAGCCGAGGCGACCATTCGGAGATCGCCACCCATATCGAGAAATCGCTGGACAATGACTTCATCGGAAACGTGATAGATGTTTGTCCGGTCGGTGCCCTGACCGACAAGACCTTTCGTTTCAAGAACAGGGTGTGGTTCACCAAGCCCGTTGATGCTCACCGCGATTGCACGACCTGCAAGGGGCATGTGACGCTTTGGCAGCGGGGTGACGAAGTGTTGCGGGTGACAGCGCGCAAGGACCAGTGGGGTGAGGTCGAGGACTGGATATGCAACACTTGCCGTTTTGATAAGAAAAAGACCAGTGACTGGGTGATTGAAGGACCGACGAAAATCGATCGGCATTCGGTCATTTCACAAGGTCATTACACAGGATTGAAGAAACCGGAAGAGATATTCAAAGCGGTTCATGCCGGAAGGGATCCAAAGCTGCTGATGGACATCCACAGCGTGAGCGAGGTGAACCGACCCGGTATTGCACTCAGTGAGTTGCCCGGCCCGGCCACCTCCGATACATTCAATGTTGACAAGAAGTCCTAAATACGTTCACATGCATCTCCTTTCTATAGATCTGACAATATTCCTCGAAAAGCTGGCCATGATTGCGATCGTGGTGTTTGCCCTGCTTGGAATCGCTTTGTACACCACGTTAGCGGAACGGAAAGTGGCGGGTGTGATGCAAGACAGGCATGGCCCGAACAGGGCAGGCCCTTTCGGACTCCTTCAGCCCCTTGCCGATGGTCTCAAGCTTTTCTTCAAGGAGGAGATCATCCCGCTTTCATCAAATCGTGTGTTGTTCATTCTCGGACCGTTCATAGCGATGTTCACAGCCCTGATCACCAGTGCCGTGATACCCTGGGGCAGTGCACTTGAGATCTTCGGCAGAAAGGTCGACCTCACCATCGCCGATCCCAATATCGGGGTATTGTATGTGTTCGCGGTTGTGAGCATCGGCGTCTTCGGGATCATGATCGGCGGATGGGCATCCAATAACAAGTTTTCTTTGCTGGCTGCGATCCGGGGTGCGTCACAGATCATCTCCTATGAACTGGCGATGGGTCTGAGCCTGATCGCTTTGCTGATGATCACCGGCACCATGAGCCTGGGTGAGATCGTGAAGGCACAAATGAGTGGGGCATGGGGCGGATTCCTGGGATGGAATGTGTTCGTGCAGCCGCTCGGCTTTCTGATCTTCCTGGTATGTGTCTTTGCTGAATGCAATCGCACGCCCTTCGATCTTCCGGAGGCGGAGAGTGAACTGAACATGGGTTACCATCAGGAGTATTCCTCGCTGAAGCTCGGGTTTTTTCTGTTCTCGGAATACATTAACATGATCGTTTCCTCCGCAGTCATGGCGACACTCTTTTTCGGGGGGTACGACATCCCCTTTGTCAATGAAACCCGTCTGGCAGAGACCCTTGGAAATAACCTGGTAGCGGTCCTGGGCGTCTTGATGTTGCTGGCGAAGATCGTTTTCTTTTTATTCCTGTTCATGTGGGTTCGGTGGACGATCCCCCGGTTCCGATACGACCAGTTGATGGAACTCGGGTGGAAGAAGCTCATCCCCCTGGCATTGTTCAATATGCTGATCACCGGGATTGTCATCCTGTGGTTCGACAAATAGTGCCTGTGAATAAAATTGGGAAAAACAACAAACAAAAATACTTTTGCCTGCCTGTGGCGGCGACCAAAAGCGATACATGATGCAACCATTGACGAACAGAGCCAAGGTACTGGACCTAAAGCCGTTGAATTTC
>JBIKIB010000341.1:0-4335 GCA_044361845.1 Chitinophagaceae bacterium
TATTGAGACAATTGAGGAATTCCTTGCATTGGATATTCCTTTATTCATAGAAAAGCCGATTGCGCATAGTCTGCATGGTCTGCGTGAATGTGTCGAAGCAGTAACAATAGCGGGTACCGTTACCTATATGGCTTGTAACCTCAGGTTCCACCCGGTCATCCGGTATCTGAAATCGCATATTGCCGGCAAAAGGGTGAATGAGGTGAATGTATATTGCGGATCCTACCTTCCGGAATGGCGAAGTGGCGTGGATTATCGTGACTCCTACAGTTCAAGGCCTGATATGGGTGGAGGCGTACATCTTGACCTCATCCATGAGATGGATTATTGCTACTGGCTTTTCGGGAGGCCACTGCTTTCCCATTCCTTCAGGACTTCAGACTCAAGCCTTGGCATAGCAGCAGCGGACCATGCGCATTATAACCTCAGGTACACTGATTTTTCGGTGTCCATCATACTCAATTACTTTCGGCGGGATGCAAAGCGACAGATCGAGCTGGTATTTGAAGATGAGACATGGATCTGTGATCTGATACACTGCCGCATTGTTGACGGGGCTGGAAAGATCCTTTTTGAGAGGAAGGATTTCCACATGATGGAAACCTATGATGCACAGATGCAGTATTTTCTTGATGCGCTCAGAGCCGGATCGCCCATGATGAATGCTGTCAAAGAGGGGGCGGAAGTCCTGGCACTGGCCTTACATGAGTAACCCGAAAACCACCCAATGAGATTAAAAGATAAGGTCATTGTTTTGACAGGCGGCAGCGGTTTGATCGGAAGGGCGTTGATCGAAAAGATCCGGCAGGAAGGAGCTATGTGTGTCAATGTGGATCTTGCCACGGAGACGAATGAGGAATTCACGGAAGTAAAATGCGATGTGACCGATGCACTTTCGATCGAGCGTACGATCAATGACATCATTGAAAGATTCGGCAGGATCGACGGATTGGTGAACAATGCTTATCCGCGCACGCCTGATTGGGGAAGTCGTTTCGAGGATGTGACGTATGCGTCATGGGTGAAGAATATGGATATGCAGTTGAACAGCACCTTTGTTTTTTGCAAATGTGTATTGGCGCATATGAAAAGTCGATCATCTGGCACCATCGTCAATATCGCATCGATGTATGGTGTGGTTGCTCCGGATTTTACGGTCTATGATGGCACCAGCCTCACGTCCCCCGTTGCTTATTCGGCGATAAAGGGAGGATTGATCCATTTCACAAAATATCTTGCTTCATATTTCGGTCCACATGGGATACGGGCGAATGCGGTTTCTCCCGGTGGAGTATTTGACAGTCAGCATCCGGTTTTTGTAAGCAATTACGAGCGAAAAGTACCTTTGCGGAGAATGGCTGTTCCGGCGGATATGGCAGGTCCCGTGGCTTTTCTGCTTTCAGATGAAGCATCATATATCACAGGTCAAAATCTAATTGTAGATGGCGGTTGGACAATCGTTTGATGATAAGGTGATCCGAGTGATCGCCAGGCTTGATATCAAAGGCCCGAATCTTGTAAAAGGCGTGCTGCTCGAGGGCCTTCGGGTTTTGGGTAAGCCTGAGGATTTCGCACGTTTTTATTATGAGAATGGCGCTGATGAGTTATTTTACCAGGATGTGGTAGCCAGCTTGTATGAGCGCAACAGCCTGCAGGAGATTGTTTCCGCAACTGCGCGAAAGAGTTTCATTCCCCTTACGGTCGGAGGGGGAATTCGATCCATCAATGATATCCGGGAGGCACTCAGGGCTGGAGCTGACAAGGTCTGCATCAATACTGCTGCGATCAAGAATCCTGATTTCATTCATGAAGCCGCCTCCAAATTCGGTTCATCCACTATTGTGGTCGCCATAGAAGCCATATGCCAGCCAGATGGTCAATATCACGCATTCATCGACAATGGCCGGGAAATGACCGGAGTGGAAGTAGTGGGATGGGCCAAAAGGGTCGCTGGATTAGGCGCGGGAGAGATTGTGATCACATCTGTGGACAGGGAGGGCACGGGGTTGGGGTATGATGTAGCCCTTACGAAGAGGGTCGCGAAGGCGGTTGATATTCCTGTGATCGCACATGGAGGACCCGGGAAGAAGGAACATGTCAGTGAAGTGATCCGTTTGGGAGAAGCGGATGCGGTGGCAGTTGCGTCCCTGATCCATTATGATTTCATCGCTAATCGTCAAAGCAATATGCAAAGCCGGACGGAAGGTAATATATCATATTTGCAAAGTGGCAGGACGCAGTTCGGCAGGATCACTCCCTGTTCGATCAAGGATATCAAGAATCATCTCCACGAAAGCCATATTTCCTGTAGGCAATAACCAGTTGTATGAAGCATAGAGTTGTCATCATAGATTACCAATTGGGTAACCTTTTCAGTGTGAAGCAGGCATGTGAACACCTGGGTTGCGATGTTACCATCAGCAGCAACAGGAACGAACTGCTTGAAGCTGATTATGCGATACTTCCGGGTGTTGGTGCTTTTTCTGACGCCATGAAGAATTTACATGAGTTCGGTTTGGTGGACGGGATCCGGGACTACGTTGCGACCGGTAAGCCCCTGATGGGTGTTTGTCTGGGCCTGCAGTTGATGCTTTCTCACAGTACAGAATTTGGGCAGACGGAAGGGTTGGACCTCATCCCGGGTCGTGTCGAGAAGTTTGATTTCAGTTCCCGGAATGACAATGTCTTCAAGGTGCCGCAGATACAATGGAACACCATTGCCGAATCCAGGCCATGGAAAGACACGCCATTGCAGTGTTGCAAGTCTGGCGATTTCATGTATTTCGTGCATTCGTATTATGTGATCCCGTCTGATGACGCACATGTATTATCACAAACAAGTTATGGAGGACTGAAATATTGTTCTTCCATCTTGCATCGTAATATCTTTGCAACCCAGTTTCATCCGGAGAAAAGTGGATTGTACGGTGTGAATATCTATGCCGAATGGCTGAACATAAACTCTAAATCCTGAAATGAACATGAGCGACCAGTTAGAAGTCAAATATGGTCTTCCCCGTGAAGTAAAATTCTGTAAGCGATGTGTGATGAGCAATCAGCGACCCGTGTCGGAGATAGAGTTCAAGCACAATATCAATACGAAGAAGCGGACCCTTGCATTTGATGAGGCAGGCATTTGCGATGCTTGCAGGGCGAATGAACAAAAGGAGCGTATCGATTGGGAGAAAAGAGAGCAGGAACTTGTCACCTTGCTCGACCAGCACCGCAGCAAAGACGGTTCTTATGACTGTCTTGTACCCGGCAGTGGTGGCAAGGATAGTGCATTCCAGGCGCATATACTGAAGACCAAGTATGGTATGCATCCGCTTACGGTCACCTGGCCTCCTATATTGTACACCGATTACGGATACCAGAACTGGAAGAACTGGATAGACATCGGCGGATTCGACAATATTTCGTTCCGCAGGAATGGAAGTGTGATGAAACTGCTCACCAGGCTTGCCATTGAAAATCTTTTGCATCCATTCCAGACCTTCATGCTGGGGCAGAAGAATCTTGGACCTAAGATGGCAGCCAAGTTCGGCATCCCTTTGGTGTTTTATGGAGAAAATGAAGCGGAATACGGCAATCCGATCGCCGACAACTCGACGTCTCTCAGGGATAATTCTTATTACACCTTCCAGCATCTCGATGAACTTTATCTTGGTGGCGTATCCATTGCTGAGCTCCGCGAAAAGCATAATGTCGGGATCGGGGATCTCATGGCGTTCCTGCCTGCCCCGGCCGATGAACTCATGAAGGCCAATATCCAGGTGCATTATCTTGGCTACTATCTCCGCTGGACTCCACAGGAAGTGTATTACTATGCTACTGAACACACCGGTTTCAAGGCAAGGCCATTCCGTACGCAGGGTACCTACAGCAAATACAACAGCATCGATGATAAGATCGATGACCTGCATTACTACACCACATACATTAAATTCGGATTGGGAAGGGCGACCTATGATGCATCTCAGGAGATCCGGAATAATCATATCACCCGTGAAGAGGGTCAGGCATTGGTGAAGAAATTCGATGGTGAATTTCCGGATCGTTATTTCAACGAGATCATGGAATACATTGAACTCGATCCGCAGCGTTTTCACGACTTGTGTGACAAGTTCAGGTCACCCCATCTTTGGGCGAATGATAATGGCACCTGGAAGCTGCGCCATAACGTAAATAATGATGGTTTTAACGACCACCCATAAATCCGGGATATGCGACTATTGATCACAGGAGCGGGGAGAATGGGTATACGCCACGCCATGGGTGCTTTGCAGTCTGACGCGGTGGAAAGCCTTACGATGATGGATATTGCTCCTGCCGCAT
>JBIKIB010000057.1:0-14118 GCA_044361845.1 Chitinophagaceae bacterium
CCAAGGTGCACCGAAACCACATCATTGATGGATTTTCGCAGAGGCACACCGATGACGGCATTCGTCTCTTTGTTCCCCCGGTTATCACTGAACAGATCCAACCGCAGGTTAGGGTTGTACCGAAGTCCGAACTCTGTGGATGCCGTATTGCGCAACCCCGCTTCCGCAGAGATCGTATTGTACCGGCGCAGGATATCCGTGACCTGCACGATCGGATATGTGGCTTTGTCGCCTCCGTACTGGAAATACTTATCCTGGCCGTACCCGACCATCCCGCTGAATGCCAGGTTGTCGGACACCTGTGCCGCGAGGTTTGCCCGCAGTTTGGTCCGGCCATAGTCCTGATGCTCGATGCGGCCTTTGGAGGAAATATGCGATGCAAAGACATTGAACTTCGACCGGGAATCCCCGAGACTGACACCGGCTTCCACAAATGGCGTCTGTAGGTTCCCGAATCCGGCTTTGAGGTAATTGCTGTTCGACCAGGCGGAAGCACTGTCAATATCCAACGACAGCGGTCGAAGGGTGACGGGCGATAGTCCCGGGACAAGGTTCTGGACCGGTATGCCGTAGGATAGGCGCGGCAGGGCGGAGTCCACTTTGGGGGGACTCGTGTTGAAATTTATCTTGGCGGCATTGCGCAACACCGGCTTGAAAGATGATGTGATGTCAATGGTCTGCTTATTGCCTTCCTGCTGCGCAGAGGCGGTGCCGGCGATCAACAGGCCGGCGGTGCCTGCGATACAAACGGATATCGTCTTGAGGATTAGGGTCATTGTATTCGGTTGTTGACTCATTGCTGATCTCGTTTTCGGTTATGCGTAAGGGTTACTTATCGGTCAGCCTGCTGTTTTTCTTTTCTTCTTCCATGACCAGCTCCAGCTTGACTTTCGCCTCTTCTTTCAGGTCTTCGTTGCGGCTGTTCTCCACAACGCTCTGCAGGGTGGCTTTTGCATTGAAGTAATCCTTCTGTTCCCGGAAGATATCACCCAGCAGGATATACGCTTTTGTGATCCAGAAGTCATACGAACCGGACTTGTTGATGGTCTCCATGGCGGCCTTCTCGGCATTCTTCAGGTCTTTTAACCGGAAGTGACAGTCGGCGATCTCGTAGCGTGCTTCCGCTGCGTAAGCGGCACCATTGAGCGTCACGACGGAGCGGTACTGCGGGATGGCTTCGGCGAACCGGCCGTTGCTCTGCATGGATCGTGCCTGTACCATCGTCGCGAGCACCTTGTCATCGGTACTGATGGACTTCTCCCTGAGGAGTTCCTGTGCATTGGGTACTGCGTCGTTCCACTTTCGCAGCTGGTATTGGCTGCGGAGCAGTCCGCGCATGGCATCGAGCTTCACTTCCCGGTTGCTTGTGAGTGATTTCAGGATCGTGAAATACCGCTCGGATTTTTCATAGTCCTTCAGTTCGAAGTAGTTTATGCGTCCTGCCTGCTGGCAGGCTTTTTCGGCATACTTGCCCGGCCCACGGTCCGCCACCGCCTCATAATCCACCACGGCGTTCTTCCAGTCCTTGCGCTGATTGTATGCCTCTGCACGGATGAAATGTGCATCGGTGGTGAAAGCTCCGTCGGGGAAGCGGACCAGATAATCATTGATCGCCTGGACTGCTCCGTTGATGTCTTTATCGGCATAGCGGGTCTCTGCGACTGACCATGCCAGGGAGTCTTCCTGGTTGCGGGAGATGCTGCGTCCGGCACTGCGGAGAAAATCGGCATAATCCGCCGTCCGTCCTTCCTCCACAAATATCGCACGCGCGCTTTCCAGCGCATCCTCCACTTCCGGTGCTCCCGGGTAACCGGTGACCAGCTTCCTGTAATTCTCCAATGCCTCCCGGTTGTTGTTGAGGTTGTAGTGTGCAATGCCCAGGCGCAGGTAGGCCCTTGGCTTCAGAGCGGCGGCATTGGAGCGGACGATATTGTTGAGCAGGGGAACGGCATCCTTGTAGCGTTCTTCCGAGAGATAGGTCGCAGCGAGTTCCATGTTCGCCTGTTGCACCAGTTCTGAGGCCGGGTAGCGCCGTTCGAATCCGTTCAGGATCGTGATCTTCTCCATGGGCTTCGAAACGCCTGCGATCATCGCCAGCTGGTAATAGGCATAATCGGATGAGGCCCAGCCAAAACCGATGACCTTATCGTAGATGGACTTCGCCCCGCTGAAATCACGCAGCATAAAGCGGCAGTCGGCCTCCCGCATGTAGGCATCCTGTTCGACAGCCCCGCTGTTGGCGCGAATGCCTTTTGCCACCTGCTCGAAGTAGCCCTGGGCGGATGCATAGTTCTCCTTCCGGAGCTGCGCATACCCAAGGTTGTACCGGGCATGCTGCAGGTTGGCATCACCGGCATTGGAGGCCGGCATGGCCGTATAATCATTGAAGGACCGCAGGGCCTCGTCGATGCGGCCGGTACGGTAAGCGATCTCGCCTTTCCAGAACTTTGCCGGAGCGGCGACCGGCGCGTTATACGGATCTTTCAAGACTTTGTCGAGCAGAACCTCCGCAGCCGATAGCTGCTGGTCGTTCACAAGCTCCATCGCCCTTCCATAGGCAACCTTCGGGTAGAGCTTGCGCGTCGCATCGGTGGGAGCGGCGATGCCCTCCAGCACAGTGAGTGCTTCACGGTAGTTATTCGTATTTGCCAGTAATGCCACCAGGAGTTCCCTTGCCTCACGGTTATATGTCGATGCAGGATATTTGCTGATGAACTTCCGGAGTTCCGTCAGCGCGATATCCTGGTAGCCGAGTTCGTATGAAAGCTTGGCATAGTTGAAGGCCGAGACCTCCCGCTGAAGAGGGATACTGCTGTTGGAGGCACAGTAGGCAAATGCGTTCCTCGCATCAGGCTTCCTGCCGGTTTTCAGGTAGGCATCTCCGAGCAGGTACATAGCACTCTGGGTGAGGGAATCAGTGCCGTTGCTGAGTTGACTGAAGCCTTCCGCTGCATCGGCATAACGACCCGCCTCGTAATAGCAGAAGCTGAGCTCATACAACTGCCCGCGTGTGAGTTTTTCCGGGCCTTTGGAGGATGCCTCGAGAAACGGGAGCGCTTTGCCGAATTGTTTCTTTTCAAAATAGGCATGCCCCAGGAAAAGATTCATTTCGTTGCTTTGCTGACCGGATGCCTTTGACAGGCCGGATTCTGCATAAGAAAGGGCTTTGTCCTTTTGACCCTGGCTATAGAGGATATTAGCGATGTAGAATGGTACGGCCGTTTTGTACTGCGGGTGATCCTCCACCTTCCTGAAAGCATCGAGGGCTTCGGAATAGCGTCGCTCCGAATAGCAGATGAATCCGTAGTAATAGTGCGCATCGAGATAATTCGGATGGTCCGTCAGCTGCCGCACAGCCTGCAGCGAGGGTTTGGCCTTACCATACTGGTCGAGTTTGAAATGTGCATACCCCTCGTGAAATTTCATATCGCCTATCTCCCGGTTGCTGAGCTGCCCGACGTCGGTGATCTCGTAGAGGTTGATCGCACTGCGGAAATCCTCTTTACGATAGTAATACTCTGCCAGATGGAAGGCCATCTTCTTGCCGACAGCATGACTGATTTCCGCATCGACGATGGCCCTTGCATCCGCTTCCGCACCAGGCTCGTTGTGGCGCAAAGCACAGGCCGTGGTGTAAAAATCGATCTCATCGGAGGATAGCTGCCGGTTGATCCTGTCGGTCTCCCGCAACGACAGCTGGAGATCACGGAACATCGGATATGCCAAACTATAGCGCTCCTCTTGGAAATGCTCCCTGGCCTTCAGGTATGCTTGCATCGGATCGGTGTACACACGCGTCTCTTGGGCAAAGGATGATCCCGATAGAACTGACAACAACAAAACGAATATTGATCTCAACATGGCGGAACCGGGTTACTTGATGATATATGCAGGCACTAATGTACAACACTGGCATGCGGCTTTCAACCAGACACCAACCATGTGGATAAAAACCGTTCCAAGATAGACAGGAACTCAGCGGCCTGTGGATAATCTTTTGTTAAATGGCATTGCCAGTGCCCCTTACCTTTGCGGGCAATCGACTTCCCCATGAGAAAATTCCTCAGCACACGCTACAGCGCATGGTCCTTCAACACGGCAATGTTCCTCATCCGGATAGGCATGGGACTGCTCATGATCCCGCATGGATACGACAAGCTGGTACACTTCAAGAAATACAGCGTCGACTTCATGGACTTCTTCGGAATAGGCAGTACCGTCAGCCTCGCACTGGTCGTATTTGCGGAGTTCTTCTGTGCCATGTTCCTGATGATCGGGCTGTTCACCCGACTCACGGTCATCCCACTGATCACCTGCATGTTGGTGGCCGTGGTAGATGCACATAAAGGACAGATCTTCGGAGAGGGAGAGCATGGAAGCCTCTACCTCATCGGCTTCCTCGTGATCCTGCTATGCGGGCCCGGCAAGGCTTCGGTGGATGGCATCATGGGAAAATAATACACAAACAAACGAAACAGATGTTCACCACGGCTTTCCAGATAAGGGTCAGATACGCAGAGACCGACCAGATGAACGTGGTATACCACGCCAACTACGCTACCTATTTTGAAGTGGCCCGCACAGAATCCATCCGACAGCTGGGCTTCACATATCGGGAAATGGAAGCCATGGGCATTGAAATGCCTGTCACAGAGATCACCATGACCTACCTCCGACCCGCCCGGTACGACGACCTGCTGACGGTCGAGACAGTCCTACGGGAACTTCCCGACAACCACAAGATATCATTCCACCAGGAGATCTTCAATGAAAAAAAGAAACTCATCACATCCGGGAAAGTCACCTTATTCTTCCTCGACAGGGTGACTAAAAAAAGAACCGTGATGCCGGAGATCCTAAGGGAAAAGCTGAAGGCATATTTCAACTGAACCGGTCATGACCTGAAATCATTTCCGGAACATCCAGCCGCGCACACCTCTCTGCAGGTACCTCATCATAACCCACCCTTTCCCCGATACAGCCTCAACGGACCCTTCAGTCGCAACTTCAGCACCGACATGTATTTATCCTGCACGGATTCCGGGACCGGGATATAGACGATCCCGGGAACGGGACTCCAGGAGATCTTACCCACTACCTTATGGGAAAGTGTCTGGCCGGTGCCCACAACGGACACGGACTCGATCGCATTCAGGAGTCCTTTCAACATCACCTGGCCGCTGGCTTTTCCGGAAATGAACAGGTACAGATCCGTACTGTCGGAAGAGAGCGTCGTCGGACCGTAAAAATGCCCTTGCGGAAGACCGGCATTCGCGCCGAATACAGCCTCCTCATGTTTCTTATTCCATGCCCCGAGTTCTTGCAACACATGCACCTGTGGTTCAGGTATCGTGCCGTCCTCTTTCGGACCTATATCGAGCAGCAGATTTCCACCATTGCTGATGGCATCCGCAAAGATGGTTATCACCTCATAGGGCGTCTTCCAGTTCGTGTCGGATGGTTGATACCCCCAGTTGTTGTTGATGGTCATGCAAAGCTCCCACCAGTCTTCAGGAGGCCTTGTCACCGGGAAGTTCTGTTCCGGCGTGGCGTAATCCCCATAGCCCTGTAGCCGACCATTGATGATGGCTGCTGGATTCCGTTCCAGGATCATGCGCCGAACGCCGGCTGCCTGCCACTCCTCCGCAGAATGCTCCCAGTCACCATCGAACCACCACAGATCCGGATTGAACCGAACCGACAATTCACGGATCTGAGCCTGATAGAAATCCAGGAACCGCTTCCATCTTGCGGGATCCTGGGATGCCTTGTACCGGTCTGTCCCTTTCAGGAACTGAGGATAATCAGGATGGCTCCAGTCTATCAGGGAGAAATATGCACCCACCCGCACATCCTGCTTTCGCAGGGACGCAAACAGTGGCGTCAACAGATCCCTTTTAGCAGGGGAATTGTCGACCACATTATAATGCTTTTGCTTCGTATCCCATAAAGCCACTCCATCGTGGTGCTTGGTGGTGACAACAGCGTATTTCGCACCACTCTCGCGGATCAGTGATGCCCATGCCTCCGGATCATATGTAGAAGCGGTAAAACCCTTCAGCTGTGCCATATAGTCATCCCAACTGATCTTGCCATTGTAGAAGCCCCAACTCTCATCCACACCCTTCACGGCATAGATCCCCCAATGGATGAAGATGCCCAGTTTCGCTTCTGAAAACCACTGCATCTTTTGCCGGATGCTGTCTGAGGGGGTCTTTTCCTGTGCCCCCGCCGAAATGGACATGACCAAAAAAACAACGACAAAGAGATTTCTGCGCATACCTGGGTTTAAAATGGAAAGCCAAAAATATGAATATTCCCCGCTTATCTTAAGGGATGGATGAAAAGGATATGTACACATGGGTCATTGGATCCAGTTAACGGCCATCTCATCATCCACTCCCCATAGGATCATGCATGGCTCCATGGAAACGCGGGGATCCATGGGAGATCCAAGATCTGCACCGTACTCACGGGTACGTACAACCGAAAAAATCAATACCCGAAAAGGAAACGAAACTTGAGAAAAGGGATGAAACTCATCTCTCTTGCAAACCCTCTCCAGCCTGATCGGTGAACATACATCCGGGTAAAGGCTTGAATACGCTCAAGCCATCAGCGGATCCATCGTTCATCCCAGAAATAATCCTCTGTTCGGACCAATCGGACCTGTTCGATGAAATCCGGATGTGCCGTGTTGATCAGCATGTTGTATTCCATGGGCACAACAGCAGAGGGTACTTTCAGCACCAAAGACCCACAGCTGTCCACCCATGCAGCACCCAGGCGCTGCAACGTAGCGTAGGCGGAAATGGATCGCCAATCTGCCGGGAGCTCTGAAATATCCACCTGGCGATGGAAATAATCGTGGTCCGGCAAGGATATCACCATCACCCGGTAGGTATGCGACGGATAGATGGATCCCAGGTGCACCAATTGCGCCAGTGTCGATAAGGCCCGGGAAGATCCTGTATAAATAACATGCTGGCCCTTTAGGTTCCAGCGATTGGGTTTGCCTGATGTGCTGAGACGATCTGCGTATTCAGCCCGCACAATGCGATAGACCTCCATGGCTACACGTTATCTCCGTATTCGATGGCACTCAACCTGTCGGAAACGAATCGAATGCCCGTGACCGTATGCAACAAGGCAGAAGGCGGCCTTCCATCAAAGAAAAAATTTGGCGTGGACAGCCATCGGTCGAACAGATCCCTCGAACCAAATATCCGATGGCCATGCTTCATCAGGGATAAAAGGAGCAGCACATGCTCCTTGATATTTTCTTTCAGCGGCATACCCGGCTTCCGATATTCCCGGAGCGTCTTCACATTGACGTTCAGCCAATCCGACACGAGGATATCACTCGTACCGGTGAGTTGAGAAAGGGTGAGCACATGGCGCCAATCAACATCCCGACTGAACATATAGTCCAATACCTCCGAATCGGTGAAGTACCCCGCTATCTCCTCCATGACCATATTGGGTTCAGTGTGTGTATTTTTCATATCATAGCATTATACCCAAATATAGGTAATTTTCCCTTTTAAAAAAAGTATTTTTTCCTTTTTGTCCGTATCCGAGTCATTTATCTGCCCATCACCCTAGAAAATACTGTTTGAACGCAATGCTCCAGTCCCACACTTTGCCATGATAAAATTATCAGCAACAAACCCGGATCGTAATAGGGCGCATTCACCCACGATGTCCATACCCATGGATGACTTCAGCCTGTTTTCAGCAAAAAGGATATCCTGACAACTACATTTAGGCCGATTCCAGACAGATCCCTTTAAAAAGATTCATGAATAATACAGGCACAAACCCCCGCGAAATGAATCAAAAAATTCGCATCTTCGGATGAACACAACCATGAAAGCTATGGGTCTTGATCTTGAAGAATTCCGTCAGGTGAATGTGCAAAGGGCCATCGAAGGATTCCGATGCTATGACAACCAACCCATCACCTACTGGACCACCGCGCTGGCCGGGGAGGTAGGTGAACTGTGCAACATGATCAAAAAAATCCAGCGGGTGGAGAAAGGTGGCATTGATGGTGGCAGCAGCTACAGCGCAAAAGACATCACCCCTGACATGCTGAAAGAAGAGATCGGAGGCATCGCGATCTATTTGGACCTGCTGGCATCTCTGCTCGGCATAAGCCTGGAAGAAGCGATCGTGGACACATTCAATAGCAAGTCGGAGAAGATGGGGTTCCTGCAGTATGTTCGACTGAAAAAACCAGACGAACAGGTTGGAGACAGAAAGGATAACATATCCTTTCCGTAACTGACGGGATCCGATATGCCAATGGCGATCCGGATAGATAATGGAATGCCGGATTGAAAATGGTGAAAGTTACTTTTACCCATGGTCAGCCTGCAGGATGACGGAATACCTGCCATTTGTGGCTGTCTGAATACGGAGCGCATTGTGGCATCCTTGCATTACTGTCCAGATCATCCGCCGGAACGACCGCTTGCGGGCTCTTCCGTAGGCTTTTCACGGACGGCGACAAGATCCTTGTACTCGACCGTGATCGGTATGGCACCGAATTGCACAATGGCTTTTTTACCCCGCACTTCGGATAAGATACCGACTTTGTTATTCTGCCGCATCAGCACTTTGTCACCTGAGACGGCTGGTCGGCCCGTCTCTTCAAATCGTGCATCGAGTTTCTTTTTCACCTTCTCCGTCACCTGCTTTTCTTTTTGGACGAACAGCAAAGCATGCAACTGTTTCATCAGCTCGCGCTTATCCTCCTGATCCTGTGCCTTGCGCCAGTCGAACACCACCTGTTTCAGTTTACGCTCCATATCCTTGAGATATACCAGGCGTTCGTCGTTAGCACGGTTCTGTTGCTTCAGCAGCTCCACCTCCTGATGGTGTTTCTCCCGGTCCATGACCTTGACCATTTCCTTGCGGAGCGTTTCATTCTCCTTCAGCAATTTTTGCAATTCCTTTTCCCGCTGCTCGATCTTTCGCAGGTCCTGCTCCGTCCGGTTCAGGAGTTTGTCAAGGGTGAAATGATTTTCGTCCACCAGCTCCCGGGCGCGCGCGATGAGCTTTGGGTCGAGGCCGATGCGTTCTGCGATGGAAAAAGTATAGGAGCTGCCGGGCTTCCCGATATTGAGTTTATAGAGTGGGAGCAGTTTTTTTTCATCAAAGGCCATGGCGCCATTGATGATGCCGGGCGTTTTGTTGGCCATCACCTTCAGGTTCAGGTAGTGGGTAGTGACGATACCAATAGCATGCTTTCTGACGAGTTCTTCGAGGAATACTTCGGCAAAAGCGCCGCCCAGGCTCGGGTCGGAGCCACTGCCAAGCTCATCAATGAAAAAAAGCGTACGGCCATTCGCCTCCTCCATCAGATGCTTCATATTTTTGAGGTGCGAGCTGTAGGTGCTGAGTTCAAATTCCAGGCTTTGGGTATCGCCGATATGGATCATCAACTGCTTGAAGATGCCGAAACATGAATCAGGATGTACCGGCACGAGCAAGCCACTCTGGATCATCATCTGAAGCAGACCGGCCGTCTTGAGCGTCACCGTCTTCCCTCCCGCATTCGGGCCTGAAATGATGAGTACACGCTGCTTGTCGTTCAGCAGGAGGTTGACCGGCACCACCGGCTTCTGCGACTTCTGGTTGTAGATCCACAGCAGGGGGTGGTACGCATTGATGAGCTCGATGCCGGACCTTTCCCTGAGTTGCGGCAGACTGGCATTCATATCCATTGCCAGCTTTGACTTTGCCCGGATGAAATCATATTCACCGAGGATATCGTGATATGCTTTCAGCAATGGAGCATATGCCAACAGGTCCTGCGTGAGTTTTCGCAGGATACGAACGACCTCGCTTCGCTCATCGTTCTCGAGGGAATAGACGTCGTTGTTGAGTTCTATGGTCTCTTCCGGTTCTATGAAGGATGTCCGCCGGGTATCACTCTCCCCGTGCAGGATCCCCTTCACCTGGCGTTTTTGTTCAGCATAAATGGCCACGACACGCCGGCCATTAAGAAAAGACTCTTCAATATCCGCCACATAGCCGGCTTTGTTGAGTTTTTGCAGGATCCTGTCGAAGGATCGCCTCAACTCTGCCCTTTTTCGAAATAGACTGGTCCGTATCCGCTCCAGTTCGGGGGATGCATTGTCCCGCACATGGCCATGTTCATCCATCACCAGATCGATCGAACCGATGATGTCCTTTTCGTAATACGTGTCCTGGATGACCGCATAGAGCGAAGGGTAGGCTGTTTTCCGATCGGCTTCAAACCACCGAAAGATGAGCCGTATGCCATCAGCGAGCTTCCGGATGTTCACAAAATCCTCCCCCCTCAACACCGCACCGGGAATACCCAGCAGCTTCAGTTCGCGGGAGATGTTCAGCACATGATCGTTCGGAAAATGTTGTCCTGTCTGTTGCAGCAGCAGGTAAGCGTGACTTTGGGATAATTCAAGCTCGATGAATTCCTTTTTCGTATGGATGCGCAGATTTGATGCCTTTTCCGCTGCATAAGCGGTGCGGGTATGATCGGTCAGCAAGGCTTTGACCTTGTCAAACTCCAACTGTACCGCTGCAGATTCGGGGAATAGTTTCATAAATGATCGGTCCAGACCGGATTGTTGATCTTATGATCCGGTGATGCGGCCAACTCTTCAACAGAAAAGGACAGCAAAAAGCAAAGGTATCGCTAAAAAATTTTCCTTGCAGACCTGCATCTGTCATACTGAAAAGAAAGCTTTGACGATGTCCGAATCTTATGTGAATTTTGGATCAAAACCCATCAAAGATGCTCATGGCAAGAACTACACCCCTCCTTGCAACTTTCCTTTGCGTTGCATTGTTGTCTTGTGCACAAAAGAAAGCCCCAGCGAAGGCCGCTTCCAATGCTAAAAAATCAACAACATCCATGCATACAGACACCATTACTTTCGGATCAGGCTGCTTTTGGTGCACAGAGGCCATCTTCCAGCAGGTGGAAGGAGTGCTCACAGTCACCAGCGGCTATAGTGGCGGACATGTCGTGAACCCCACCTACGAACAGATCTGTGAAAAAAACACAGGCCATGCGGAAGTATGTCAATTGGTCTATGATTCATCGAAGGTTTCACTCGACAAGTTGTTCGAGGTCTATTGGGAGACCCATGACCCCACCACCCTCAACCGGCAGGGTAATGATGTAGGGCCCCAGTACCGGAGTGTCGTATTCTTCCACAACGACGAACAGCGCAAAAAGGCGGAGTTCTACAGATCCGAACTTGACAAAAGCGGAGCCTTCAGCAACCCGATTGTAACGGCCATCGAACCATACACGAATTTCTACAAGGCGGAGAACTACCACCAGGACTATTACAACCGAAATAAAACAGAACCATACTGTTACTTCGTCATCCGGCCGAAACTGGAGAAATACCAGAAGGTCTTCGGGGAGAAAAATAAAAAACAGGACTGAAGCCATATGTGACCGCATAGTGTGACAGGAAAAAATCGTCCCGTCACACTATACTTCCATAATCTTCGTTCTACCGGTGCAGCAACACAACTCTATGTCAAAACATTACGATGCGATCATCATCGGCGCCGGCCACAACGGGCTGGTAGCTGCATCCTATCTCAGCAGGGCTGGCAAGAAAGTTTTGGTGATCGAAGCATCTCAGGAGATCGGCGGAGCCACGGCCAGTGTAAAAGCATTCCCTGAGCATGACGCAAGACTTTCAAGGTATTCATACCTGGTATCCCTTTTCCCCGACAAGATCATCCAGGACCTTGGCCTGAAGTTCGAGACCATCTCCAGAAGCGTGTCATCCTATACCCCTTACATAAGAAACGGGATACACAAGGGCCTATGCATCAGCCGGCAATGGGACCATGCCACCGAAGACTCTTTCGTACAGCTCACCGGGAGTCCACGTGAGGCGCGTGCATGGCGGAATTTCTACGGCAAGATGGAAGCGATGGCAAAAAAAATCGCCCCTACCCTGCTCGAACCTCTTCCGAGCCGCACCGAGCTCAGGAACCTTGTCGGGATGGACGATGCATGGCGTATGGTATTCGAACGCCCCATCGGCGAAGCCATCCTGCAGCATTTCGAATCAGACATCGTTCGCGGCATCGTACTCACCGACGGGCTTATCGGCACACATGCTTCAGGATTCGATCTTCAGGCCAGCAAATGCTTTCTTTACCACCTCATAGGAAACGGAACCGGTGAATGGAAGGTCCCCAAAGGCGGAATGGGAGCACTCGTATCCGCCTTGCAACGCGCAGCACTTGGTGCCGGCGCAGAGATCAGAACTGCTGCGAAGGCTGTCGGACTGCACACGTCAACCGACAAGGTCGAAGTGCATTTGGAAGATGGCACTTCCGTCACCGGCGGGTATCTCCTCTGCAATGCCGCACCACAGGTATTGGCCTCCCTGTACGGCAAAACTCCCGCAACACCCCCTGATGGTGCACAGATAAAGATCAATATGCTCCTCGAACGCCTTCCGAAATTCCGGTCCGGGATAGACCCCAAAACCGGGTTCGCAGGCACGCTGCACATACAGGAAAGCTTTCCGGAACTCGAAAAAGCTTATACTGATAGTAAAGCCGGCAATATGCCGGACACAATGCCTATCGAGCTGTACTGCCACACATTGACGGACCTGTCGATCCTGAGCAGGGAGTTGCAATACCGCGGCTGCCATACGCTCACGCTGTTCGGACTTCACACACCCGCTTCTCTGTTCGATAAAGATCCGGATGGCGCAAGAAAGCTCGCCGCGGAAAGGGCTTTGGCCGGTCTGGATGCGTATCTGGAAGAACCGATAAGCTCCTGCATGACCCAAAACGCTGACGGCAGCCTGTGCATGGAAGTCAAATCCCCATTGGATATTGAAGCCGAGATATCACTCCCCCGTGGCAACATCTTCCACAAAAACCTCACCTTTCCGTTCATTGAAGAATCCGGAAGACCGGGATGGGGCGTGGAGACGGAAGATCCGAGGGTTCTGATCTGCGGATCAGGGGCTGTAAGGGGCGGCGGTGTCAGCGGGATTCCTGGGCACAATGCGGCAATGGCCATTCTCAAAGGAAGCTGATGGCTTTAGGCGGATGATGCAGCATGTTTCATCAACAAATAGTTCCAGGTAAGGTTTATCGACACATATTCTTTCGATGCACTCAGAAGTGTTGGTCGCGTTGCCTTATGAATCGAAAAAATCCTTCAGACTATCGTGCAGTCCGTTGCTTATCAGGGTCGACCTTTGTCGTCCTGAGTTCCAGCAGGTTCAGTGCATTCGGTTTGAAGCCACTGACGGCCGGGCTCACCAGCCGTATGATCATATCATACCATAAAGGGATCACCGGCGCCTGCTCCATAACCATGGCATCCATGCGCCGGTAGGTGGCCAGGCGGATGCTGTCATTCGTCTCCAGCAGGGCCTCCTGATAGAGTCTGTCGAATTCCGGAATGTTTGTCCGGGTATAGTTCGGCGGCGACGGATTCTTCCCGTAAAATACACTCAGGTAATTCTCCGCATCGGGATAGTCTGCGATCCAGCTTCCACGAAAGAAAAGTGCCTGGTTTTTTGCGATGCGTTCCAGCAGGCTACCGCGCTGCATGGCTTCCACCCGCACGGGGATACCTGCCTCTTCCAGTTGCCGGGCCACGAACGCGCCCATCTCCGCGTAGATGGGGATGGTGTACAGGGTGACGGGCTGCAATCCCTTTCCACCCGGGAAGCCCGCCTCTGCCAGCAGCTCACGGGCTCGGACGGGATCATATGCATAACCCCGGGGCCTGTCGATATGGAAGCCCGGCAATCCGAATGGGACAAATCCGTTTTCTGCAGGAATACCGATCGAGTTCCGGAGATAGAGCATCATTTTCCGCCGATCGATCGCATGGCTCATGGCCTGTCGGATCTTTTTCAGGCGCAGGGGCGATCCTTTCAGGAGCGGATTCATGGTATCCTGCAGGATGCCGAGATATTCCGTGTTGAGGTACGGATGCTTTTGCAAGACGATCTTATCCATCCACTCCGCCTTCAGCTCGCCTTTTCGGCTCAGCACTTCATCCTTGAAGTTCGCATCGATATCATTCATGAAATCCAGGCGTCCCTGACGGAATTCCAGGAA
>JBIKIB010000342.1:0-4330 GCA_044361845.1 Chitinophagaceae bacterium
TCAATGTTAATTGCAAAGCTATGCCCGCACGCATCTGTTCGGGTCAAACAGCATCATGGTGAGGCACATTGAGGTGCAAAACGGGGCGAAAAATGGTTGAAAAGTCAGAAAGAAAGAATTTTTATTGGACATGTTTACATATTGACGTTCACTTTTTTTTTTTGTATTTTGTCTCTACAATTTTAACAGGATCCCCTTTTTTATGATAACAAGTTTTTTTCGAAGGCTCGCGCAGAAAAGAGCGATTCGAAAGGCCACCAAGCCCATCCGCGAGAGTAAGTTCTTCAACGAAACCTTTTATCTGGAGCAGAACCCGGACGTGCGTGATTCAGGTATGGATGCAGCTTTGCACTACTTGCTACACGGCGGAAGCGAGGGTCGCAATCCATCCCCACAGTTCGATACCTTGTGTTATTTAGAACAATATCCGGATGTGAAAGCATCGGGTATGAATCCACTTTTACATTATGTGACGTACGGCGAAGCCGAGCATCGCCTGGTGCAGGCACCATCCCCTTGGCGTAAGGATCAACATGCGACGACACCCAGTGCATCTCCACGTTGGTCCGTCAAGTGGCATCTGCCGGAAGATCTGGCCAACCGTTCCATGAAAGTCAATTACCTGAATGATGCGATCAAAAACAATGATTACGGCGATGCCATAGCGCATTGGGAAACCGAAATACAAGCGTTTTGGCGCCTTTACATCGACCGATACTACGAGTTCTTCGTCCTTTCGAAGAAAATGAGGCGTGGACAGATCTTGGATGTCGGCGCAGAGTATTACAACAAATACATCAAGGAAGTGATCGCTCATGGGCAAACATTGACTGTTGTAGACCTAAAGGAACCCGACCATCCGGATATCCTGATCGTCAAAGACCTGGATCATTATCATACATTCGATATGACCCAGGATGATTATCAAGATTTTCCAACACTGGCCGGGCAATTCGATACGGTGCTGAGTTTTGGAGTGCTGAGCTTTTACGATATCTCTCCTGCCATGTGCTCCAGATACATTGACAATATGGCCGGCTTTATGAAGCCAGATGGTATGGCCATATTCAAGGTGGATCGTCACGCGATTGAGAAACATCAGCAGTTCCCGGCCTTCTCCGTCTTGCATCAATGGATCGCCGATAGATTCTGCATAGAAGAGTTTGATGTTCTCACCAGCAACGACCATGCATATTACATCTACTACTGCAGCAAAAAAACACCACCACTACAAGCATGATTCCCGGGCAAAGGTTTATTTTCATTTCCCCACACCTCGATGACGCCGTCTTATCCTGTTACCCGATGATCTGTTCTTGCCTTGAACAGGGGATCCCGGTAGAGATCTGGACGATCATGGCGGGGATACCTTCTGACAAGACGGCCTTTTCGGATACCGCGCAGCAGATATCCAAGTCCGACCCGGTCGGCTATGTGCAAAGGCGGCAATTGGAGGACCTGGAAGTTGGTAAAGCGATTGGCGTACCTGTGCAGCATTTCAATTTTACGGACGCCATATATAGGACCGATCCGTCCAAACACCCGCTTTATCCTGATCTGTGCGACATATTTCACCACGTCGACTTCCGGGATCTTTATCTGGCGAATCGTATATATGAAGCATTGTCACCGTTGTTGACGGCAAACGATGTGGTGGTGGCACCGTCGGCGATATGTGGCCATGTGGATCATATACTTACAAGGCTGGCTTGCGAAATGCTGCCCATGGAGATCCTTTTCTATGACGAGTTCCCCTACATGGTGCAACGTCACAGCACCGTCTCTCCGGAAGTACAATCGGAATGGGTACGCATGGTCGGGTTATACGCCTCACAGATGCAGTTACTCTTCCCCGGCAATACGCTTCAGGATCTGATATCCATACACCAGCCTGTATGGTCACCGCGCGCGAGGATTCAGCCGCTGATCCCGCGCAAACTTCACCTCATTTGGATCGGTGATTCTCCCATGTCGCCCGATGCTCAAAAAAACTATAAGACCTGGGTGAGACTGCTGGGCACTGCCTGGCAGGTCCGCTTATGGACCAATGATGATTTGCACAATGAACAATTCAGTAATGAGGTCCTGAACTGCATACAGAACGCCCGACACGGGATGCAAAAAGCGGACATCCTGCGCTATCAGATCCTCAGCAAAGAGGGTGGCTGGTATTTCGACCTGGATTTCGAACCGATTCAAAGCATCGAACCGTTGGCCCTATTGCTCAATGGCGAAGAACTGATACTTTGCCATGAGGAGGAGTTACGAAGAGACCTGATCTCCAATGGTTTTTTTGCCTGCTCCGCCGGTAATACTTACATGACGGCCATTGCCGCTGCCGTGTTGACGCAACCTCTGAATACCGGTGCCCTGGATGTTGGGCATATCGTCTATTACACCGGGCCCTACTTTTTCAATGCGAAGCTCGACCATGCCCCGGCTTTTTTTCTACCGAACCGCCTGCTTTACCCGGTCACGTTTTCAGAAATCCTTTCAGGACAACAACATGTCCCGGAATTCGGATTTGCGAGACATAAATGGCATAACCGTTACCGCGATAATAAGGCGTTATATTTCGACGTGGAAGACAAACCCGAACAACCGAGGCCTGTAGATTCTTTGCCGGCTGAAAATGCATCCATTATGCTCTTCTGCTTCGTGCGGGACGAGTACCAACTCCTGAAGCATTGGATACCCTATCATGCAGATCTGGTCGGCATGGAGAATATCATGATCATTGACCACGGATCAAACGAAGAAACGAAGTCGTTGATCGATGGCTTTACCTCCATGGGACTGCGAGTGTACGATGCCGGGTCGTTCCCGTTCACGGAAAAGGAGATGGTACTTTCCCGGGTAATGGGAAGGTTCAAACATTACCGTTTTCTTGTTCCGTTGGATAGCGACGAATTTCTCTGCCTCCATACCGAAGATGGAATGGACTGCAGTAAAATGATTATTCTAGAAGCGTTCAATGCCCTTCCCTGCAGGCCCGTCGTGTTCAAGATGGGTACCTTTGATGTCTGTAATACCCCCGATGTGGACTATGAAGACCCGTTGTTGGAGATGACAAGTTTCCACTTTTTTCCGCCAGAGACCACGGAAGTCTTCTCCACCGCTGCGCATTCAAAATCGTTCTTTGCAGGAAGCCACTTTATAGCCACCGATGCTGGAAATCATCATGGACATATCGATGCCAGCGAAGGCGATGTCCACACCCGGATCGCATTGGCACATTTCCATACGCGCGGGTACCGGCATTTTATTTCAAAGCATGTGCAGGCCGACCTCGCTCTCGGCGTGACCGATCTGGAAGAATACATACGTACAAAGAACAAAGGCTGGCACTGGATGGAGCGAAAGCTTGCCATAAAAAACGGCGAGGGCAGACATTTTTTCGAAACCAAGATGTGCACCCTTCAAGGGCAAGTGGAAACTGCTCTGTGCGATGCGCTGAAAAAGCTGGCCGGCAGTCCAGCTGGACTTAAAGTGTGAGATCGTCCATGCTGTCCGTCATACACCGCATTCGTCCTTATCTATACACCCGTTCGTAGTCGACTTCAGAGGTTTCGGACTTTGAAGACATATCAACCAATCCTCCGAAAATCGATCTACTGGGCATGTTGCCTGACAATACTCGCTGGGTTCAGTTACCCGGAATATTCCATGGGATGATATTGACGATGCATGCAATCTTCTCTTGAGTAACACCCGGACAGGTGTATCCAATATTTATCCGCTTCATCAATCTGCCGGACAGGAACTGGTGGTTCATCCTTGATACATTAGATTTTGTCACCCCTTCCTGTCTGTCAGGTCACGAACCATTAGAAGTGGCCTCTTGATAGATGCATGCCTTATTCCATGCCGTTACGAATGCCATCGCATGACGTGCTTTGGCAGAAAATATGTATATATGCAGCATGAAGGTTTTTTTCAGCCATCACTTGCCGCTTTGCCTGCTGTCGCTGATATCGATGGTGCAATTCGTCGGGGCGCAAGTGCCGGTCACGGAGGATGTGAAAAAGCATGGCAGGTCGTTCCTTCGACACACATCATGTGATACTTTCGGGATGCAGGATGCATTGCAGCATGCGCAGCTCGTCAATGAAGGATTCAACCGATGCGTCGATTATGTCAATGCATGGATGACCTACGCAGACCCTGCCTCAGGATTGATCCCCCGCAATATCCGGGAGTCCGCGGATTTCTGGAACGCATGGGATGCCGCGGCAGACAACTACCCTTACATGGTGCTTGTATCCGCTATCCTCATGCCCGATTTCTTCCGTGGGCAGGCTGTCAGGATGCTGGAGTCTGACATAAAACT
>JBIKIB010000343.1:0-4316 GCA_044361845.1 Chitinophagaceae bacterium
CGACCACGGAGGATGTGAACAACAGGGATCCACCCCTTCCCTGCCGGATCATCTGGTTGGATGCGCACTGGGCCAGGAAGAATGTGCCGCCAAGGTTAAGGTCCATCACCCGCCTGAAATCATCGGCAGGGTAATCCCTGAAATCTCCGAAAAGGGTGATGCCCGCATTGGCAACTGCAATGTCGAGGAAACCGTAGACGCTCACTGCGGTGTCGATCAAGTGCTGTATGACTGACCGGTCTCCTGCATCTCCCGGAACGGATATGCAACGGCCCCCTGCGGCACGGATGCCTGCCGCTGCGGCTTCCGCCAATGCCGGATCCATATCGTTCAGGACGACGGAACATCCCCGCCGGGCAAGTTGCCGGCAGATCTCCAGGCCGATGCCCTGCCCGGCACCCGTGACAATAGCCGATTTTCCTTCAACTGTCATTGGTATGGTTGTTCAAATGGTCGTTGATTTTTAAAATGATATCAACTGAAATGATTCACTGAATGTACTGAATTGCAGAGAAACCTTGCAAAACAACTCAACAGGTTTGAGATCCTAGTATATCTATGCATAAAACCCTGTGCCGAAATCAAATGTCAGGTTTTGAGGGGAATCATCAAGGTACAAAGCATGATAAGCACGACACCAGCTATTGCATTATAAGGGGCTCAAGTTCCGACAAGCTAAAAAAAGTTAAAAAATAAATTGACTTTTTTGCAATAAATTTTAAAAAAAATTATAATTTGAAGAACGATCACGCTATTCTAATGGCATCATCATATGCCATCCGCGTTCTCCAATAATTCCAATATCCCGTTCAGAAGATCCTCCGCTATTTCTAAAGTTTTTTTAGAAAACTTTAGAAATTATCAACACATTTTGGAGCAGTCTTTGTCATTAAACCGACAAAGCCTTAAATCTTTAAACGATGAAATCAAACAACATGCTTTTCTTCGTCACAGTGATCCTGATCATACTGGTGACCTTGAGCGCTTGATCCCTCCCATCTTCCTTCATCTACATGTCCGTTTGCCATTGGTGCACAACGACACACTTGGTTTTTCCGCCAACCGGGGAAAAATAGTTCCGCTGCATGATACTCCTGTCCATATTTTATTCACCTGGTCATGATTCAATTGATTTATTTATCGTAATATTGCGATCATATGGGAGCGAGTAAGACCATTGGCTACGGCAAAGACGAACTATCCCTGGCAAAATATGCCAAAGCACTCTCACATCCCGCTCGCATCGCAATCCTGAATTTGCTGTTGCAAAAGCAGTCCTGCATCTGTGGGGATATCGTGGAAGAGTTACCCATCTCACAATCGACCGTATCGCAGCACCTCAAAGAGCTGAAAGAAGCGGGATTGATCAAAGGGGAAATTGAAGGCGCATCCATCTGCTATTGCATCGATGAAAAAGAATGGAGGAAAGCCGGGAAGATGATGGAGATTCTGATGCAGAAAGCCACGCCGAAGACCCGGAAATGTTGTTGATTTTTTTTGTTACATATCATCGTCATATTACGATAACCATAAAACAAACCATATGCGAACCGAAATTGAATTGAAACAGATGGTACGTGAAAAGTACAGCGAGATCGCATCCCAGGAAAAGGAAACCAATATGGCATCCTGCTGTGGTGCCGGTGGGTGCTCTACGGAAGTGTATAACATCATGTCGGAGGATTACACTGCACTGGCAGGATATCAGGCAGATGCCGATCTGGGACTCGGATGCGGACTGCCCACACAATTCGCGCACATAAAACAAGGTGATGTCGTGATCGACCTCGGCAGCGGTGCGGGCAACGACTGCTTCATCGCCAGGCATGAGACGGGGCCGACCGGAAAAGTCATCGGCATAGACTTCACCCCTGCCATGATCGAAAAAGCCAGGCGGAATGCGGATGTGCGCGGGTACAACAATGTCGAGTTCAGACAAGGGGACATCGAGCATATGCCCGTCGCATCCAATGTGGCGGATGTGGTCGTCAGTAACTGTGTACTGAACCTCGTACCCAATAAAGATGGCGTATTCAAGGAGATCTTCAGGGTACTGAAGCCGGGTGCACATTTCAGCATCTCCGATGTCGTGCTTTCCGGCACCCTTCCGGATGCCCTCCGAAAGGATGCTGAAATGTACGCAGGCTGTGTGTCCGGTGCCATTCAGAAAGACGTATACCTCGAACTCATACGCTTGAACGGATTCACGAACATGACGATCCAAAAGGAAAAACCGATCTTCATCCCCGATGATATCCTGTCAAGATACCTCGATGCGGCAGGTATCGAAGCCATGAAAAATGGAACATCCGGTATCTTCAGCATAACCGTCTATGCCGAGAAACCAGCATCCGACGAGGCATGCACACCCGGTGGCGGCTGCTGCTGAACCATCCCGGCCACCATTGTTCATATGAACATGAATACACACGGCGCCGTGACGAAACCTAAAAAACTCGCATTCCCTGACAGGTACCTGACCCTGTGGATATTCCTGGCCATGGCCTTGGGAGTGACCATCGGCAAAGTGTATCCCGATGTCGCCCCATGGATCGAATCATTTTCCATGGGAACGACCAATATCCCGCTCGCGATCGGACTCATCCTCATGATGTATCCGCCTTTCACGAAAGTCAGGTACGAGGAACTTGGGAAGGTATTCAAAAACACAAAAGTACTGGGGGTTTCACTGTTGCTGAACTGGGTCATCGGTCCCCTGCTAATGTTCACGCTTGCAATCATTTTCCTGCGTGGATATCCGGAGTACATGGCCGGACTGATACTGATCGGATTGGCACGATGCATCGCGATGGTGATCGTATGGAACGAGCTCGCTGGCGGAAGCAGGGAATACGCAGCAGGACTCGTTGCCCTGAACAGCATCTTCCAGGTGATCATGTTCAGCATCTACGCACACGTATTCATCACCTTACTGCCCCCCTTGTTCGGCATCCGCGGTGCCGTGGTCGATATCACCATCGGCGACATCGCCGCAAGTGTGGCGATATATTTGGGCATCCCTTTCATCGCAGGATATCTGACGCGATATGTGCTGCTGCGATGGAAGGGTGATGAATGGTATGAGCATGCATTTCTTCCGATCATCTCCCCGATCACCCTTCTTGCACTGTTGTTCACGATCATCATGATGTTCAGCCTCAAAGGATCCCTGATCCTGCAGATACCAATGGATGTCGTACGCATCGCCATCCCGCTGATGATCTATTTCGCACTCATGTTCCTAGCCGGATTCTTCATATCAAAAAAGCTGGGGGCCGACTATCCCACCAATGCCTCCATAGCCTTCACCGCTGCCGGCAACAACTTCGAACTGGCCATTGCGGTGGCCATTGGCGTGTTCGGCATCAACAGCGGCCAGGCTTTTGCAGGTGTTATCGGTCCACTCGTTGAAGTGCCCGCACTGATCGCACTCGTGCACGTCGCAACTTGGTTGAAAAAAAGATACTATACCCACACTGATAAATGATCATGATGAAAAAAGTACTGGTACTCTGCACGGGGAACAGCTGCCGCAGCCAAATTGCGGAAGGTTATCTGCGCCATTTCGCAGGAGAAAGGGCTGAAATATGCAGCGCCGGAGTAGAAACACACGGCGTCAACCCAAAAGCCATTGCGACCATGCTGGAAGACGGCATCGACATCTCTGAACAAACGTCAAACAACATCACGGAATACACCGATATTGACTTCGACTATGTCATCACGGTATGTGATCATGCAAAAGAACGATGCCCCTGGTTTCCTACGAACGCACAGAAGTTCCACTATGATTTTCCCGATCCCGCAAAAGCTACCGGAACAGATGAAGAGATCCGCAGGGCATTCTCAATCGTCAGGGAGATGATCAAGAAATATTGCCTGCAGTTCGCCCAAGAACACCTCAAATGATGGATAGAGCTTAACTTGAAAATAAATACAAACGGACAAACACAATGTATTGAGCTACCCATCTCATCCGTAAGGGGGTTTAAAGACCGAACGAAACATGTAAATGGAATCCATCTCGGATCAAAAGAAACCGGTAAAAACCCAGTCATGTTGCACCCGTGCTAAAATGATCAAAGAAAAGATGATATGGATCCGATTCAGCACACAGATATCTGACACACTACCGGATGAAAAATGGACAACCTCACAGCCATACGAAAAGAACTCAGGGCACATGCCTCACCTGAAAAAGCGGCTATCCTGCAACGATATTTCAAAACGGGCAAAGGGGAATATGGAGATGGCGACAAATTCCTGGGTTTGACCGTACCGCAACAAAGACAAATAGCCAAAAGATTCAAGACTAT
>JBIKIB010000058.1:0-14007 GCA_044361845.1 Chitinophagaceae bacterium
GATGACACCTACCACCCATTCTGCCGTCATACTGTTGCTCAATCCCCATCCGACCATATAGCGGGTATGAATATCGATGATCGCGCACAGATACATGTAGCCTTTTCGCATTGGAACGTTTGTGATATCTAAGGCCCAGTCCGGATTACGGCGCTCGATCTTTAGCTCCTTCAATTTTAAGGATGAATAAATTTCCACTTTATTCTCCTGTCTAAAAAATGGGGAGCACTATAAGGCGGAATGTATGTAATCTTTTGAGCAGTCATTCCATCCGAATGGTGTGTTATCCCGGTTTGAATATCGTAATTTCAGACAGCGTAAAAAATTGCTTCCCATATGGTTATTGTGAAGTATGGAAGATACTGGTTCATTGCCTGTTTGTTCCTCGCCAGTTCGTGCAATGTCATCGAGCGGACATCGCGGCATGGTTTCAGTTCGGGCTATTACCGCTTGAACAAAGGACCATATCGAGGGGCGTCGGCCTATGTGGAAGTCGATGCTGAACGGGTCGTTGTCTATCCACGGGAAGGCGACAGCGTGCGTCGGACTCCCATCATCGAACTGCCGTTGTCCGACAGGGAGCCTCCCTGTCCGCCGCCTATGACATTCCACAAGCAGGACTGGGATATCGACATCACATCCGCCCTGTTCAAGTACAGGCGCAGTCCCTTCGGTCTACCAGCCCAGGTGACCACGGATTTCAATGCAGCGATATACGCCGGTTGGCGGCATGACTATTATATTTTCAGGAGTCGTCGGGATCCTGTCGGTCGTTGTCGGCAGGAGGTCAGGGAGCGCGGTTTTGACTTCGGTGCTTTTGCCGGGCCCGGTACTGCCGCCGTGGGCTCATTCTCCACCCGCGGCGCGGTGGCAGACGAGTACAGCGGAATGATCCTGCAATACGGCCTGGCAGGGTTCATTGAGTCCGGCGTTGCGAGTTTCGGACTGTCTGTTGGATGGGACCATCTGTTCGGCCCTGACAGGAAGAAATGGATCTATCAAAACCGCCCATGGATCGGCTTCATGGTCGGCATCGCACTCAACTGAACATCGGTGTTTTTTCCAGATCCGGGAGGATCCCAAGCCAGGGCCGCCGCCAGCTGATCGAACGCATATTGCAGGGAACGCCGGCAAGTTCCTGGAAATTGACCCATCCCTGACGGGAGGCTTTTATACAATTTGCATAAATTACAGTCTTTTACTGAAACAGAATCCGAGCTTTCTCTGATGAAAACATCATTGCTTCTGGCTTTATGCCCCCCTCTTTTTTCACTCGCCGGCGGATCATCCGTTGATGCGGCCCGTTTTGGTTTTTCAATGGGCGCACCCGTTTTGAAGAACCGGGATGCCTTGGCAACAAGGCCATGGATGACTATCTGCCCACCATCGTCAATATCACGAATTCGATCTTTAACGCCATGGGTAAAATGATAGTGCTGGGCAACAGCGTACCCGGAAAAAGGATCCTGCTGAAGTCATCGGGCAATGTAGAGGCCGATCCATCGTTTCATGCCCGGATTAACGCCGGAGAAGGCATCGTCACCCTGTCCACCGACCTGACAGGCTTGAAATAGATCAAACCACCTGAATAACCATTTCAATTTTTTCGTTACATGGATACAGTCAATAGGAAAAAGCCCGTCTGGAAATACAATTCGAACTATCCGGGCATCGATGATCTGATCCTCAAGGCTAAAAAGCGCATTCCCCGTTTCGCCTTCGAATACCTGGACGGAGGTTGCAATGAGGACGTCAATCTGAGGAAGAATACCGAGGAGCTGCGGCAGGTTGAATTGCTGCCCTATTATCTGAGTGCACATTCAGGCGTTGATTTGTCCACGGAGTTGTTCGGCCATACCTACGATGCGCCCTTTGGCGTCGCGCCAATCGGCTTGCAGGGGTTGATCTGGCCCAATGCACCTGAGATACTGGCAAAGGCGGCCGTGAGGCACAACCTGCCCTTCATCCTGAGCACCGTGACCACCGCCGGTATTGAACGCATAGCAGAGGTCACCGAAGGAAAGGCCTGGTATCAGCTGTATCATCCTGCCGAAGATGCGCTGCGCGATGATATCCTGAAACGGCTCGAAGCATCCGGGTATAATGTGCTTGTATTGCTGTGTGATGTCCCATCCTTCGGTTTCAGGCCCCGGGACATCCGTAACGGACTTGCGATGCCTCCGCGGATGACGCTCCAAAACATCATCCAGATCATGGGCCGGCCGGTCTGGGCGCTGAATACTCTCCTGCACGGTACACCAAACTTCGCAACCTTGAAGCCTTATATGCCCAAGGGGCTCAATATGAGCCAGCTGGGGCAGTTCATGAACCGGACCTTTTCCGGCAGGCTCAATGCGGAAAAGATCGCACCCATCCGGGACCGATGGAAAGGCAAGCTCGTACTCAAGGGATGTGCAACGGTTGAAGATGCCGACATGGCCGTGTCGCTCGGGTTCGACGGCTTGCTTGTTTCCAATCATGGGGGCAGGCAGCTGGATGCGGGACAATCCACCATCAGGTCACTGGCACCCATCTCTGAGAAATATAACGGCAGGATAAAGCTGATGATGGACAGTGGTATCCGGACAGGTCCGGACATTGCCCGCACCCTTGCCTCCGGTGCCGATTTCACGTTTCTCGGCAGATCCTTCATGTATGCCGTGGCCGCCTTGGGTGACGAAGGGGCCGACCACATGATGGGCATGCTCAAGACACAGCTTTACCAGGTGATGGACCAGGTATGCTGCCATCGTGTGGAAGATCTCCCCAAACACCTTGTATGTTGATCCCGATGCCCATTCAAAGTGCCATATCTTGCCGGTGCCTGATCGCCTGTCTGTCAGGCGGTTGACCTCAGACCGAGGTCTGGCCGGGTTGTAATAACCGTTCACATGCACCAGGCGGTGGAAGTCGGTACCTTGTCCATGTTGACGGATCATCGGTGGCAGGGTTCCGGACTGTGAAAGACCGGAGCGATCACGAAACGAAAAATCAGCACATGAAGATCCTCGTACTCGACGGCCAAACCTTGTTTCAGCAAGACATCGACCGATCTGCATTCGACCGCTTTGGTGAAGTTGTATTCAGGGACAGGACAAGCCGTGATGACCTTGCATCCTGCGAACCCGGGGCCGAGATCCTCATCACCAACAAGTCCCTGATAGGACTGCCCGAACTGGCGCATTTCAGATCCCTCAAGCTGGTGGTCGTTTCCGCCACGGGATACAATTGTGTGGATGTGCGGTCCTGCACGGAACTGGGCATCCCTGTCTGCAATGTGCCGGATTACGGCACCTTCTCAGTGGCACAGCATGCGCTTGCCATGATGTTGCATCACAGCAACCAGGTGGGGCTGCATGCTGCTTCCGTGAGGCGGGGGGATTGGTCATCGTGTCCGGATTTTTCGTACACACTGACACCCATTTCAGAATGGCATGGGAAGACCCTGGGTATCCTGGGGATGGGGAATATCGGATCGTGCCTTGCCGGGATGGCGGAAAGCCTCGGCATGAAGGTCATCTACCACCATACCCGCGACCTGCAGCTGAAAGGCAGGTCGTTCGTGGGCCTGGATGAGCTGGCATCTACTTCGGATGTGGTCAGCCTGCATTGCCCGCTGGTTGAAAAGACCGACCGGATCATCAACGAATGGTTTTTGGCGATGATGCAGCCGCATGCCCTCCTGATCAATACTGCCAGGGGTGGCCTGGTCGATAACCTGGCACTGGAAAGGGCGCTGAAGGAAAGGAGGATCGCCGCAGCCCTGCTGGATGTATTGGAGAAGGAGCCGCCGTCGGCAGACCATCCCCTGACCGGACTGCCCAATGCCGTCATCACGCCCCATATTGCCTGGATCAGTTTTGAGGCCAGGAAACGGATCCTTGCTGTCATGCTACAGATACTGGAAGGATATCCCAGCGGCCATTTGATCCATCGGGTCAACTGATGGTGAACGGATCCGGGATAAGGCACGAATGGTCTAGCATGACTGTATGCGCCATTCCCGACTTCGGAAATCCATTGAAGTCGCATTCGGCCGGCAGCGAGACCATCTTGTGCCTACATGTATTGCTACCGGCTTGTTGTTCCTGCCCGCGATCTATTTTTGACCCTATCGGTTGATTCCCGGGCGACCAGTTCCGGCATGAAAACGGTGGTCGTATTGTCCCGGTAGGTCTTGTCATTCTTGTTCTCGATCGCTTTCAACAGCTTGGAAGCCGCTTCCATTCCGATGTTCCTTGTCGGTTGTCTCATGGTCGAAAGGCTTGGACTGATGTATTGGGAGACGATGTAGTCGCTGAAGCCGATGAGCCCCAATTCGTTCGGTATGTCGATCTTGAGTGACCGGGCGCATTTGATGAGGTAGATCCCAATGGTGTCTGTCATGGTAAAGACCGCATCCGGCCTGTCCTTCTCCCTTAGGAGTTCAAGAATGATGCGATGCGGGTCGGAAAGCAGTTCATCCGTTCTTATGATCCATTTCTCCGGACTTTCCATTCCATGTCTGTTCAGCGTATCCATGAATCCCTGAAACCGCAGGTTCCCGATATGCAGATTGTCTGATCCCCCGAGAAACCCCAATTTCTCATATCCTCTTTCGATCAGGTGTTCGGTCGCCATCTTCGCACCCATATAATTGTCAACGACTATCTTCGGCGCATCCACGACATTGTTGATCCTGCTGAAGAACACGACCGGTATGTTTTTTTCCCTGGCTCTTTCAAAATGGGCGAACCCTTTTGTCTCGAATGTCGTCGAGGCGATGATGCCATCCACCCGGCTTGCTATCAATGCGTTGGTATTGGCGATCTCATGGTGGGAGGATTCGTCGGACTGCATGGAGAAGATCTTGTAGCCTTTTGGTCTGAGCACCTCATTCGCCCCGCTGATGAGATTGGAATAGAAATCCGTCCTTAGCTCGGGTACGATGATGCCGATGGTGTAGGTCTGTTTGGTTACTAGGCATGTGGCGATATGATTCTTCTGGTAGTCGAGTTCCTCAGCCTTTCGCAGGATCATTTCCTTTGTTTCCGGATGGATCTCTTTGCTTCCATTGAGCGCCCGTGAGACGGTGGAAATGCTCACGCCCACCTCGGCTGCGATATCCTTGATCGTGATCCCGTCCTTTTGGGACGCATCCGTCTCCTCCCTGTTGTTCCCTGTGGTGAAATGCTTGTTGCAGTATTTGCAAAAAAACCTTTGTTTGCCTCTGATCTTGCCTGTTTTCCTGATCCCTGAGACCTCCTGGCAGTAGCTGCATTTGATCATCTTCCCTGGCATTTATGCGGTTCCCCTGACACGCTTTGCAGATGTAATTTATGATAAAACGCACTTGCCATTTCCGGAATCGTTTCCGATAGTTTCTATGCAGCGATCAGCGTTCCAATTCCCTGATGCTTGGAAAAAGAAAATATATTTAACATAAAACCTGATAATGATGGAAGTCCGGCATGTCAGGGTCCCTCGTTACTGCCTTGTCCCGGACATGCAAGCTATTCGCAGTGCCGAAATGGTGACCTGGTCCGGACCGGCCGATGAATCCATTCAAATGCCTGCCGGAGTCGGAGGGTTTACCGGTTCTGAACGGATGGCTGATGGGTGTCTGAGGGAATATCCGCCATGGGTCCATTTGCATTTTTCGGATGGACGATCATGACCAGGGACCGGCGCTGTTCTGCGCCAGAGGAATTATCATTCGAGGTTTTTCCTGCCAGGCAGGGACAAATGGGATCATATGAAGTGTACACGTCTGATACGGATGACTTTCCTCCTGATGTTTGCCGGTCATTCGGTCATTGGTCAGGTCGACTTTTCCAGAGCGCTGCAGCCCATACCCCTGGTCAGCAAGTTCACGGACCCCGGATTTATTGTCTGGTGTGGCAGTTTGACCAGGGGGGATGATGGGAAATATTACCTGTTCTATAGCCGATGGCCGGAGAAAGAAGGCTTCAAGGGCTGGGTCACGCATAGTGAGATCGCGTTGGCGGTCTCAGATCGCCTGACCGGTCCATTTGAACCCGTCAAAGTCATATTGAAGGCAAGGGAAAAGGGCTATTGGGACAGTGATGTCACACACAACCCGAACATTCAGAAATTCGACGGTAAATATTACCTGTATTACATGGGTAACCATGGCAACGGCGAATGGTGGGACCACCGGAATCATCAGCGTATAGGCGTTGCTGTTGCAACGAGCCCGCTGGGTCCCTGGCAGCGGTCAGACAGGCCTGTGGTGGATGTCTCTGTCGGCAAGTGGGACCATTTGATGACCAGCAATCCGAGTGTCTGCAGGGGGAAGGACGGGCGATACCTGATCATGTACAAGGGCGTGGGTGATGGCGAGATGCCTTTTGGCGGCAACGTCCTACATGGTGTCGCATTCTCCGATTCGCCCATGGGGCCGTTCGAGAAATCACCTGAACCGATATTCCGCCTGGAGGGTGTGAAGTTCCCTGCCGAAGATCCCTTTGTATGGTATCAGGACAGGAAATATCGGGCGATCGTAAAGGACATGCACAGCGTATTCCTCCGACCGGGTACGGGGGTCGTCGCTGGCGAACCGGATACAGATCCCGACAAGCTGACCAGTTCATTTGAAAACAAATCCTCGCTGGTGCTTTTCGAATCGAAGAACGGAAGGGACTGGACTTTGGCGAAAAGACCCCTGGTGTCCAGGAACGAGCTGCATTGGGAGGATGGTCGGGTACAGGTGGTAGCGCTTTTGGACAGGCCGCAACTCCATATCGAAAGCGGCAGGCCCCGTGCCCTGCTCTGTGCCGTGAAGGTCTCCGATGAAGAAACATTCAACGTCATCATCCCATTGAAATCCCGATGAAGTACCAGGCGTTGGCGATCCATTTGATATGCAGTTTGTTCCCGGTGATGATGTCTGGACCATGTGACACATCGGGGAAAATCCCACGTCAACGGATACCTGCTTTTGCCAGGGTCCGATCTTTCGAATCCTACAATGTACCTGAATGAATTCCTACATCGATCTCTTTGTCATCGTGATATTTTCCGCATTTGTGCTCGGCATCGGCATGTTATTCTCGAGGACGGGTACTGATATCAAGTCATTTTTTGCCGGTGGCGAGTCGGTGCCCTGGTTTATAGGCGGACTTTCTCTGTTCATGTCCTTCTTTTCAGCAGGTACATTCGTGGTATGGGGCAGCATCGCCTACAAGTCCGGCTGGGTGGCCATCACCATCCAGTGGACGATGTGCATCGGAGCCCTGGTCACGGGCCTCTGGCTTGCCCCCCGTTGGAAGCGTACAGGCGCGCTCACGGCCGCTGAATTTGTTGGGGTACGCCTGGGCCTTTCGGTCCAGAAGGTGTACATATTCATTTTCACCTTTGTCAACCTCTTCATAAAGGGGTCCGTATTGTACCCCGTATCGCGTCTGGTGAGTTCATCACTGGGTCTGCCGCTGGTCCCATCGACGATCGTACTCGGTTTTTTCATGATCTCCTATACCGCGGTTGGCGGCCTGTGGGCCGTCATGGTCACCGATATCCTGCAGTTCGTTGTCCTCTCCGCAGCTGTTTTAATCCTCTTGCCGCTTTCATTTGACAAGGCAGGTGGATTCGAAGGGTTCGTCCAGAAGGTACCCGCGGATTTTTTCGACCTGCTCAACGGGGAATACACGATCGGATTCATCATTGCGTTCACGATATTCCATATCTCCTATATCGGCGGCAACTGGACTTTTGTG
Organism: Chitinophagaceae bacterium; assembly: GCA_044361845.1. Lineage (GTDB taxonomy): Bacteria > Bacteroidota > Bacteroidia > Chitinophagales > Chitinophagaceae > Pollutibacter. Next base: position 7,716 of record JBIKIB010000058.1, read on the forward strand.
CAGCGCTATACCAGTGTCGACACGCCCCGGTCGGCAAGGAAGGTGGCCTTTCTGTTTGCGGGCCTATACCTTGTCAGTCCCGTCATCTGGATGATGCCTCCCATGATCTACAAGGCCATAAACCCGTCATTGGCCGGTCTGGAAACGGAGAACGCCTATCTGCAGATGTGCAAGCTCGTACTGCCGCCCGGGCTGTTGGGTTTGATGCTCACTGGCATGTATTTTTCCACCTCGGCGAGTGCCAATACCGCGCTGAATGTCGTCTCGGCCGTCTTCACCAATGACATCTACAAGGGGATGGTCAATCCCGGCGCTTCTGATGCGCAGTTGATGCGGATCGCCCGCCGGTCGTCGTGGGTGTTCGGTCTGGGCATGATCCTAATAGCGCTCATCATTCCCTATGTCGGTGGTATTGTAGAGGTGATCCTGAGCATCGGTGCCGTGACGGGAGGTCCTTTGCTCGCGCCACCATTGTGGGCACTGTTCTCCAGGAAACTGTCCGGCAAGGCAGCCCTGCGCATCAGCATCCTGACATTGACCGTCAACCTGATCTTCAAGATCGCAGTGCCCCTCATCTTCTCCTACAAACTGTCACGGGAACTAGAGATGATCCTCGGGGTGGGACTGCCTTTGCTGCTTCTGGCGATCAATGAGTGGTTTTTCGGAAAGGACCGGACTTCGCATCCCGATCACGAACGCTATATCGACATTCGAAGGCAGATGAGTTTCATGAAAGTCGACCCGGACAGGGATGTGGAAGCCGGCATGCCGGACCAGAATAGCTTTGGCCTTCGCGTGATAGGTTGGTCATTGGTCTTTACATCCGTCATGCTGTTCGGATTGAGTTCATTCACTGAGAAAGGGGCCGGGATAACGGCGACCATGGCCGTGTTGATCCTGCTCGGATCAGCGATACCCTTCCGGGCCCAGTATCTTTCCCGGCAAAAACGAGAACAGGGCACGCACAATTGATCGGAAGCATGCCATCAGGGAATTTCATGAATCAAAATAAAACAACACGTCAGTCATGATTAAAGAGAATGGTACGGGGTCAAGGGAATCAAGGGTCTGTTCGATCGCTGCCGATCTGGTCGTCGTGGGTGGCGGTTTGTCGGGCACCTGTTGTGCGATAACTGCTGCACGGGCCGGCATCAGTGTCATACTGGTTCAGGACAGGCCGGTATTGGGCGGGAACGCGTCCAGTGAGGTGAGGTTATGGGTATTGGGTGCCACTTCACATATGGGCAACAACAATAGATGGGCGAGGGAGGGTGGCGTGCTGGATGAGCTGTTGGTGGAGAACCTGTATCGGAATCCGGAAGGCAATGCCCTGATCTTCGATACGATCCTGCTCGAAAAAGTCATTGAAGAACCAAACATCACCTTGCTGCTGAACACGGCAGTATATGAGACCCATAAAGAAGGTGATTCGATCCGAAGTGTAAAGGGGTTCTGTTCACAGAATCAGACGCATTACGAATTGAAGGCCCCTTTGTTTTGTGATGCATCCGGCGATGGAATCATTGCCTTCCAGTCGGGGGCGGCCTTTCGTATGGGGGCGGAGTCGAAGGAAGAGTTTGGGGAGAAATTTGCGCCGACTGCCGAGTACGGGGAATTGCTGGGGCATTCCATCTATTTTTATTCCAAGGATACCGGCAAGCCCGTGAGGTTCATTGCTCCTTCCTATGCGTTGAAGGACATTACGAAGATCCCGCGGTATCGTCAATTCAACAGCAAGGATTTCGGGCCCTGGCTTTGGTGGCTCGAATATGGCGGACGCCTGGATACCATCCATGAGTCTGAGAAGATAAAATGGGAGCTGTGGAAGGTCGTCTATGGCGTCTGGGACCATATCAAGAATTCCGGTCAATTCCCCGAAGCGGAGAATCTCACCCTGGAATGGGTGGGTCATATCCCCGGTAAAAGGGAGAGTCGGAGATTCGAGGGCGATCATATCCTGGTACAACAGGATATCATCGAGCAGCGGGATCATTATGATGCCGTAGCGTTCGGTGGCTGGTCGATCGACCTGCATCCTGCTGATGGGGTTTTCTCTGAGAAGCCCGGGTGCAACCAGTGGCATAGCAAGGGGGTCTATCAGATCCCTTATCGTTGCATGTACAGTCGGAATATCGACAACCTTTTTCTGGCCGGACGCATCATCAGCTCCTCGCATGTCGCATTCGGTTCATCCCGAGTCATGGCTACCTGTGCCCATGTGGGGCAGGCTGTGGGCATGGCGGCCGCATTGTGCAAAGGGAAGAAGCTTCTTCCCCGCACACTATCTGCACCGGAACATATTGGTGTCTTGCAGCAGTCATTGCTTAGGACCGGTCAGCACATACCCGGACGGGCATTGTCTGTCGGGCTGGATCTGCTCAGATCAGCTTCCATCAAGGCCTCCAGTCATCTTGTGTTGCAAGGGATGCGTCCTGACGGTCCCATGCTGCCCATTGTTCATGCAGCAGCACAAATGCTTCCGCTTAAGAAGGGTGAAGTGCCGGTGTTCGCTGTCTGGGTAACGGCCGAGAAGGATACGCTTCTGACTGTTCAATGCAGGACAAGCAGCAAGCCCCGGAACCATACGCCGGATGTTATACTGGCAGAGCAAAAGATCGATCTGAAAAAGGGAAACCAGGAGATTTACCTGGATTTCGGAACGGAGATGCCAGAGGCCGCGTATGCATTCGTCTGTTTTCTGAAGAATGAGGATGTATCGCTGCAGTATTCCAATGATCGTGTGACCGGACTGCTATCGGTTTTCAATAAGACCAATCCCGCGGTATCTAACTACGGGAAGCAGGACCCGAAGGATGATATCGGTGTCGAGGGCTTTGAGTTCTGGACACCACAGCGTCGTCCAAATGGATTGAATATCGCCATGAAGATCTCCGGCGGCATCGATCTGTTCGGTATTGAGAATCTGTCAAATGGCATTCAGAGACCTACTGTACAACCCAATGCCTGGGTTGCGGATCCGGCAGATGCAAACCCTTCCATAAGTCTGCAATGGAAGGATAAGCAGAAGATCAATTCAGTTGAACTTTTCTTTGACACAGATCTCGATCATCCTTTGGAGTCGGTGTTATTGACGCACCCCGAATCAGTCATTCCTTTTTGCGTGAGGAATTACAGAATACTCGATGAAGGTGGGACATTGATCCGGGAGGTCAGGGACAATTATCAGACGATAAACAGGATCGAATTTGAGGAGGCGAGGGAGCTTTCAGGGTTGACCATTGAGTTTGAGCATCCGGATGAAAGGATCCCGGCAGCCTTGTTTCAATTGATCGTGAAATGATCCGGTTCATGGATTTCCAGAAATGAAAGAGTATGAAATTCAATCGAGAACATTTATGTCCAAGTTGGTACTTTCTACATCCGCTTCAGGTATTGTTGCATCCTGTAAGCCGGATAAGGCCACTGACAGTAATTAATGTTTCAGATTGAAACTGGATTCGATCAAAGTCGGATAATGGAAAAATGATCGTTATGAATTTAAAAAGATCAAGGATAAACGAGAGCGTCCATACCGCAAAAATCGTTCTTGCACATTTTGGGATTCATTTGCCGGCATTTGCATATTGGAACGTAAGCCAGTGGTATGACGCGGGCCCTGCCTATGATGAAATCCGAGAATGTATGCTGGGATGGGATGTGACTGATTTCGGGAGCAAGGATTTTGTAAAAATCGGAAGGACCTTGTTCACGGTCAGGAACGGGAGATGGAACATGTCGGGATATCCCAAGCAGTATGCCGAAAAATGGCTTATCGATCCTGAAGGACAAAGGGCACCTGCACATTTCCATTTGTCCAAAAGGGAGGATATCATCTGCAGGGCCGGGGGCAATATACTTGTTCAGCTGACAAAGGCGGACCCTGACGGGAATCCTTCCAATGAGTCCTTCACGGTACAGGTTGATGGCTGCACGAGGCGATTGGACCCCGGCGGGATCATCCGGCTGCACCCCGGCGAAAGCCTGACCATTCATCCCCGCACGATCCACCAGTTCTGGGGTGAAGAAGGCACGGGCTGGCAGTTTGAGGGAGTGGGTTATACACTCAGCTCGGAGATCTCCAGCGTTTGTGATGATTGGAACGATAATGTCTTCTTGGTGGATTACGGAGTTCGTTTTCCTGAGATCGAGGAGGATGTGCCCAGGGAGTGTTTTTTATGCAACGAATACCCACGCGCGTTGTCCTGATACGCATCACCTGCAGTTTGACGTATGTGAGGATGACGCGGGGATGGCATGCATCGCAGGGGGACATTGCCATTGTCATCGATTTGTCGGAAAACTATGCCTGAATACAAAACACATGATACGGACCTTATTCCTGATTTCCTGTCTTTTTTCCTCATTCGCTTCCATGGCTCAGTCCAGACCTTACGACTTCCGGGACAGAAGGAACGGGAAACCGATCTATGAGAGTGGGTACATTGATCAGCCCTATGTGGTGGTACTGGATACCGGCGAATGGCTATGCGTATTCACTACAGGTGCCGGAGAAGAAGGGACGGGTGGACAGCACATCGTTTCTTCAATATCAACGGACAAGGGAAAAACCTGGTCAAAGCCTGTTCGTATTGAAGAGCCATCGGCTGAATCGGCATCCTGGGCCATGCCTTACAAGACACGGTTCGGGCGTATCTATGTGTTCTACGATTACAATGGCGACAAGATCCATAGCATGAATTTCATGGACAACATCCGGGAGGATATGCTGGGATGGTATTGCTTTAAATATTCTGACGACAAAGGGAAGACCTGGTCGAAGCGTTATCGTTTGCCGGTACGCACGACCGCGGTCGACCGGAAGAATGACTGGGCGGGCAAGGTGCAGATCATGTGGGGGATCGGTAAACCGATCAATGTAGGTGTACAGGGGATGATGCTCGCCTTCACCAAACTCGGGAAATATATGCTGGAAGAAGGGGAGGGATGGTTCATGCGATGCGATAATATCAATACGGAACGGGATCCTGAAAAACTCAAATGGATCAATTACCCTGAAGGTGATCATGGTCTGCGTAATCCCGCTTTTGGTCCGGTGCAGGAGGAACAGAATATCGTGGAGATGAGCAACGGCACTTTGTATTGTATGTACCGCACGGTGATGGGACATCCTGCGGAATCATATTCCCATGACGGTGGCAAAACATGGACATTGCCGCAGATCCCGACGTATTATACCGGGGAATCCATCAAGCACCCACGCGCCTGTCCGCGGATCTTCAAGACCAAAAACGGGAAGTACCTTTTTTGGCATCATGTGAACGGAGGTACGGATTTTGAGAACCGTAATCCCGTTTGGATCAGCGGTGGTATCGAGGTGAATGGTAAGATCGTCTGGAGTCAGCCCGAAATACTCATCTACGCACCCGGACTGTCGAAGGAAAGAATGAGTTATCCGGACCTGATCGAACAGGACGGCCGATACTGGATCACTGAAACGAATAAAGTACAGGGACTGTGTCACCAGATTGATCCGGAGTTTTTCGGTAAATTATGGGATCAGTTCAAGCTTAGCACTATCTCAACCAGAGGTCTGGTGATAAACGAGCGGCGATCGGATCTTGTCAAAAGCGAATTTGATCTGCCGGGCATTGAGGAACCTGCAAAAGGACAGGGTTTCACCATCGACCTTGTGGCCGATATCACGAAGTTGAAGGAGGGCGAGGTGATCTGTGAAAGCCGTGACCATAATGGGAAGGGATTTTGGCTTGAGATGGGTGCCAATTACTCGGTAAGGTTCACCCTGTCGGATGGTGTGAAGTCCACTTCCTGGAATTCCGATGCCGGGGTGATCAAATTCTTCGGTACAACCGAGATATCAGTCATTGTCGACTATCGTGCAAAGATCATCAGTTATGTCATCAATGGCATATTCAACGATGGAGGTAAGGAGCGGATTTTCGGATGGGGTCGATTGGACACTGACATGGGCCCTGTGAGTACTCGTAAGATCAGGATAGGGGATATTTCGGTTGGCGGCGGCTTGAGGGCGAATAATGTGGTCAGTGCATTTCGGTATTACGATCGTGCCTTAACGGTCACCGAATGTGTAGGCAATTACAGGAGTTTAAAAGGGCAGACTGAATCAATAAGGAACCAGTAATATGATGATTGAAATGACTGGTAAGAGAACAGTCTCTTGGATCACGGTGATGCTTTATTGGACAATGATTTTCAAATATCGTGTGAATAAATAAAAATAAGTGCCATGATTAGTAAACAAATGTCATTCAAGCTTATTTTATTCTTTTTTTCCTTTTCATTTGTAATTGAA
>JBIKIB010000059.1:0-13990 GCA_044361845.1 Chitinophagaceae bacterium
AGAACACGTCCGCCATGGCCCGCAAATTCGATCACCGACTGCATCATCGGACTGAAGCGGGCGATGGCCCCGCACCGGAGATAGTCACCATAGGAAAAACCACCCGGAAGAACGATGCAGTCCCCCACACCGATCTTACCCAGATCCCTGTCCTTATGCCACAACGCGACCACCTCATGCCCAAGGTCATTTTGAAGTGCATCCATCATGTCCCTGTCACAATTGGATCCCGGAAATACTACGACACCGAATTTCATGTGTATTTTTTTGACCGCCCGAAGTTACGGTCTTTGTATGACGCTGTCAAAGTCCTGACGATCCCCTGATGATCCAGACGTTCAATGCGATGATGAACAGGACAAGGCCCCAATGCATGACATTCACGAGGAACCCCTTGCCTGTCTGACTGCACACATTCGCATGGAATGCAGCAAGCGGTGGGGCACAGATGATCCATGGACCGAGGTCGGAAGCCGCTCCTGAAAAGGGTGTGGCCAGTGCGACCAGCAGCATGATGAAAAAAAGATTCCAGCTCTTTCGCGTCTTGATGAGCATCCTGAAAACCTGTCGGTTTATACTTGATAAAGCCGCCACCATCACCAAAACCAGCAATCCGATCCCACCCCACAGAAAAAAATCCGACGGCACACCGGGAAGCCTGAAACCGCCGATGCGTGGCCACCATCTGATCGACGCAGACTGACCGGTCAGGTAAAGCCAGGAATAAATGAAATAATAGGGAATGAACACGCCCATCAATCCGATGATCCAATCCGTGATCCGGAAAGGTCCCACCATCAACATCCCAATGATCAGAAGCACAATGAACCATAGGGAAGGGACATACAGGAACGATGCGAAACCCAACAGGATCCCCGTAGTGAAAAGCACTGCTTTAGGTCGGGTACTCTTGAAGACAGAGATCAGATTGGCCCAAATGGGCAAAATGAACGTGATGGCCACCAATGCTGATGAGAACTGCCACCATTCAGGAAAAACCGCCGTCACCAGCAGGTAAGACATCGACGGTATGAAATTCTGACGGGCAAGCATCCTGTCCCGATTCATGATGCTGTTGAGCATCAGCGACTGAATAAATACCAACAAGTAAGAGATGATCGAAAAAAAAAGCGGCCCACTGAAAGTTGCACCGGAAAATAGTTTCAGGAGCTGCTCATACAAATAACCATCACCCCCTCCACGCGATGGCGCTTCAGGATACAGAAAGCCGGCGAAGCGCAAGGCGATCCCATAAAAAAAGAGCAGAATGATCGATAATGGATTGTTGTTACGGAACAGACCTGTCACATTGGTGGTTTAGAAGTCAAGTTTTGCAAAACAGATGTAATTCCGGTTCATGCATGGCAACACGATCTCCCTCAGACCTATTTGTTTGCCATAACGAGGCATGAATTCATAATTGCGGTCAAGCCCCTTCAGGGTAGGATCCCTTTTAAGTTTTCCGGCGGAATTCAGCGTCACACTGTTGAGGATCTGTTCCCTTCGTTCCAGCTGGTTGAAAAGAAAACGAACCTCACTCCCCGTGTTGAACAAAAGATAAGAAAGGAGCATATCTGAATTGTCATCGAATTGTTTTTTGCGCACCGTATTACTCCAATCCAACTTCCCTTCACTGTTGAAGTAGAAGATCATGATGTTCTCCGACACATGCCTGACCATATTCCCGGTCCCCCATCGATTCCAGGGATCCGCCCACCGCCATTGGTTCATCGATGCGTAGGGAGAGAAGTAATAATTGTAAGGTAAAGAACCCATCCCCCCGTAGAGGTAATCCCAGCGATTCCAGCCCCCACCCCTTGAATTGGTATAGTAGAGTTCTGACACAACGGCATATCCCCCGTCACGCGTTGGGATCAACTCGCGAATGAAATAATCGTTGAAGGCAAGCTTGAGGGAAGAATTATCCGCCCTCGCATCGGATCGTAACGTGTCGTTGAATGGAAACCGGGTGGTGATCAACTGTGTGTTGGTCTGCTTATCCCAGATCAGGCTCAACAATCCGTCGATATTACCCCGGCGCTGGCCGTAATAAAATGACGTCAGGATGAACCGCTTGTTGAAGTTATCCGGTTTCAACTTGACCTCATCAAGAGAGATATCCTTCATGGGGATCTCCGTGATCATCAGGCTATCCTCCATGGCCTTCTTCACAAAAAGGTGGAAATTGGTGATATACTCCCTGTTCCCGGACTGCGTACTCCGCCCAAAGGCAAGGTCGCCGTCATTGTCCACCACAAAATCATTGAACACGCCATCCCGGGAATTGTGTGCCGTGGATATGACAGACCGCTTGATCAGCTGCAGATCCTTGTCGAACAACATGGTCGTCAGCGTATATAAACGGTCATTCCTGCGGTTGATCTTATAAACCAGAATGCGCTGCTTGTTCTCACTGTGGATCATGGAATATACCTTGATCTCATTGTTCGTTTCAATATGAGAAGTATCCAGGATCACAGGATCGGCCAGCATCTTGGCTTCACCATTGAGTTTTACAGCAGCAAAATGAACAACATTCTTTTTCTGGTACTGATAGACCATATGGTAATGGTCGGGATAGGCAATGAAATCAACATTCGACACACGATCCGGAAGAAATTGCATCCTGACCTTATCTTTTAGCTTCATCCCATTGTCATACACCGAAATATCACTGTTGTTCTTGTAGTTCTTATACACATTGATATTCCCACCCACCTTGCCAATGACCTCGAAATTCATCTGGCGGTAATCATCCTTGTCAATCTCTGAATAGGAAATCCGTTGCGCATCAGCTGAAAAGGAGATGAGAATGCATGACAAAATAATAGTATATCTTACCATTTCTTTCGATTTCGTGATTAAAATTACACCATACAGGCGTAACACTTCTCTATTTAGCCTGTTATTGGTTTTTTACATAAAAATTAACGGACCAAAAGGGAAAAGAGACTGCATTGATATGCAATGATTTTCCTTATACCTTTGTTTTTTACCATCTTTCTCTAACGCATAATTATCCATCATTGTGGCAACAAATGTGAACAAGGTGACAAGCGCCGGCCTGCTGATCGCCTTGGGTATCATTTATGGCGACATTGGCACATCGCCTCTCTATGTGTTCAATGCCATCATCAGTGACCGTGTCATCACCGAAGAACTGATCGTCGGAAGCCTTTCATGCATCATCTGGACGCTCACCCTGCAGACGACCCTCAAATACGTGATCCTCATCCTGAGGGCTGACAACCGCGGGGAGGGTGGCACTTTCGCACTCTATGCGCTCGTTCGACGACGCAGGAAATGGCTCGTCCTACCTGCCATGATAGGCGGTGCCGCGCTATTGGCCGACGGCATCATCACCCCCCCCATATCGATCACATCTGCAGTCGAAGGATTGAAGAACATCCCCTCACTGCACAATATTGCCACGGACACGATCGTCTACATCGTACTGGGCATCATGGTGCTGTTCTTCTTCATGCAGCAGTTCGGAACAGCATCCATCGGAAAGCTGTTCGGTCCGGTCATGACCATTTGGTTCAGTATGCTCGCAGTCCTGGGAATCATGCACCTGACTGATGACCTGTCCATCTTCCGATCTTTCAACCCCTGGTATGCGGTTTCTTTCATCAAAGAATATCCTAATGCACTATGGCTGCTCGGTGCCGTATTCCTGTGCACGACAGGTGCAGAGGCCTTATACAGCGATCTCGGGCATTGCGGCAGGGGCAATATCCGGATCTCCTGGATATTCGTGAAAACCACCCTCCTGCTGAACTATCTGGGCCAGGGAGCCTACCTGCTGGGCAACAGAAAGGGCCTGGAGATCACGGCCGCCGTGAAAGAACAACTCACCATCAATGCCTTTTATGACCTTATGCCCGAATGGTTCGTGATCTTTGGCGTGATCGTCGCCACCAGTGCCGCGATCATCGCGTCACAGGCCATGATCAGCGGATCTTTCACCCTCATCAGTGAAGCCATGCGCCTCAACCTGTGGCCGAAATTCAGGATCGTCTACCCTTCCGAGGCAAAAGGTCAGCTATACATCCCTGCCGTGAACGGCATTATCTTCACCGGATGTGTGGGTGTCGTACTGTACTTCCGCGAATCATCCAAAATGGAGGCCGCCTATGGCCTGGCCATCGTCATGACCATGATCGCAACAACCATCCTTTTCGCCAACTACCTGGTCCTTCACCGGGTCAAAGCATCCTGGATATATCTTTTCCTGGTCACATACACCATCATCGAAGTCGGATTCCTGGTGGCACTGCTGCAGAAGTTTCTGCATGGCGGATACATAACCCTCATGGTCGCCATGCTCATGTTCATCGTCATGTACGTGTGGTTCCGGTCGCGCAAGATCAAAAACCGCTATGTGGAATTCGTCCGGCTAGACCAGTACCTCCCGTTGATGCAGGAACTCAGCAATGACAGCACCATCAACAAATACGCGACGCACCTGATATACCTGAGCAGCGCGAACAACCCAAAAGAGATCGAACATAAGATCATGTACTCGATCCTGAACAAAAAACCCAAGAGAGCCGACATCTACTGGTTCGTGCATGTCGATACCATGGACGATCCCTATACCTGCGAATATGAGGTGCAGACGATCATCCCCAATGAGGTCATCCGCGTGGAATTCCGTCTTGGCTTCCGTATGGAACCAAAAATCAACCTGATGTTCAAAAAGGTCGTGGAAGACATGGTCGCCAATAAGGAAGTCAACGTCGTGAGCCGCTACGAGAGCCTTCAGCGGAACAACATCGTGGGTGATTTCGAATTCATCGTGATGGAGAAATTCCTCAGCCAGGACAACGAACTCCCCTTTATGGAAAAGGTCGTGATGACGTTGTACTTCTGGCTGAAAGAAGTCAGCCTCTCCGAAGAACGCGGTTTCGGTCTCGATCAAAGCAATGTCAAGATCGAAAAATTCCCGCTGGTAGTGGCACCCGTCACAAATCTCAAACTCACAAGGATCATGAGGGACGAAGAATGAATTATCCCCATGGACAGCCTGCATGCACAATATAAAAGCGATCACCATCATAAAGCCGAAGGACGATGGATCGTCACAATACCCTCGGCCTCCAGTTCATCCATGCGACGACACATGGAAGCTTCCAGGGCTTCGGCATACGCATATACCTTGTCGGGTATCGGCGGATAGGGTGTTGCTGCCATGACGGGATCGTCCGTGGCCAACGCTTCGAATTGTATTTTCGACCGCTCGATCTGCACATGCATATCAAGACCGGGCTGTTCCTGATGCAGGGCAAGCAGGAACATCATCTGCATGTAGGGAAGCCTCGCATTTTGATGATCCGGTACCGTTGTCGGGGAAAGAGGGACGCCCAGGATCCGTGAAAATGCATCGGTTAGGAAATGGGGCTGGCGACCATCCACCATCACAATATGCACCTTCCTCCATCCGGCCATGCCGACCACACGATCCAAGAATTGCTCACTGAACCAACTTTGTCTGAAGACATTGTCCCACAAGATCTCTCTCTCCCTGAAATCTTGAATAATCCCCTGCTTCACCCTCTCCTGAAGGATCGAGTACGCCCTCTGTTGGATCGGCCGGTGGGTGATGATGAGCTCCGAATGGATGAATTCGCTGAGCTCGGCAAACTGCTTCACGGCATGGGGTATGAGTGCACACTCCGTGAAGCGCTCCGCAGAAAATACATGGGGTATGCCAAATTGCTGTGATTTTTTCCGCCGGATCGATTCTATCAAGACGTTTTTTTTATCCAACGCCGTCTCAGGGTGAATCATTTGTCCTGCCAAATATGCATGTCCGGGACCTTTACACTCCGGTTCAGGGTAGTGGATCCGGTCACCTGCATGCAAAAGGACATGCTGGATATGTGTCGTTCCAGTCTTATGGGGTCCAATGTGCACAAATGCCTTTTCTGCCGCTAAAGAGCGCCCTCTGAAAAACGGGATCCGCCATTTCATAAATAAAGTCCGGATTGAGTCCTATTGGACGGTAAAAAATATGTCAAAAAAGTCATCCTCCGGAAAATTCGACAAGTGGCTGTTTCCCTTCACGAATGCCGGGTCATTATCGTGCGCAGTGAGGCTGCCAGGGATGCTGCACCTGAAGGTACTCGCATGCGTACTTCATGTCGCGAAGCATCGCTTCTTCCGTTCGGCTGTCGGTGCGCTTGCCAAAACCCCGCCTCTGCCATGACATTACGCCAGACGTCAAAAAAACGAAAAATCGATTCGGGTATTTTACCGGAAAGCAAGGTATTTGAGGGATCGTCCTGACGAATGGATCCCTCGCCTTGAACATGCTACCGATTGAGCGGAATCAGATTCATGCGCTCATTTGCCCTGATCTTGTCAGGCAGCGCCGCCACGATCTCATCCCGAAGCGCTCCTACCATCCTCTTCTTGACGACCTCGCGATGGGTCACCATACTGACCTCCCGCATCGGTGCAGGAGACCGGAAATGCCTGATCTGTTCACGCTGTTCTAGTGACAGATCCAAAGTGCTCAACTCCGGAAGGATGGTGATCCCATCGTTGAGGTCGACCATACGCCGGAGGGTTTCAATACTGCCGACCTCATACTCAAAATGGCTGGCATGTCCGGAGGATTTCCGCAGTTCACAGAGATTCACGATCTGAGAACGAAAACAATGCCCCTCCTCCATCAACCAAAGCTTCTCCGGATCGATATCCTTTGCCAGCACATACTCCTTGTCATAGGCCTTGTACCGGGGCGATACATATGCCACCAACTCCTCATAAAACAAAGGCTGCTCCTGGATACCGGCATCCTGAAGCGGTGTCACCAAAATGCCGGTGTCAATGGATCCTTCCCGCAACCGCTGCAAGATCACATCAGTCATCAATTCTGATACCACCAGTTTCACCCCCGGATAACGATCATGAAAATCCCGCACGAACAAGGGAAGCAGATAAGGTGCCAGTGTGGGTATGATCCCCATACGCAGCTCTCCCGCCAACTGACCCTTCCTGACCTGAACAGTATCCAATAGATGACTCCTCTCCGAAAGGATCTTACGGGCACCCCCGATCAGATCAATGCCCGCCTCCGTTGGGACCACCGGCTGCTTGCTGCGATCGAAGATCTTCATGCCCAACTCATCCTCCAGCTTTTGTATCTGCATGCTCAACGTAGGCTGGGTGACAAAACACCTGGCTGCTGCCTTGGCGAAATGCCGGCAACTATCCACCGCTACCACATACTCCAATTGTGTGAAAGTCATAAATAAATTCTATGAGAATATAAATTTAATCAATAGGGTTTATAAAACAAAAATTCGGAAATTTGTCGATCAATCAAAAACAAACAGGATAAAGGCTCTTGGCAGGAGCATCCTGCTTTTTTTCATCAACCAGGTACAATCGTTAAAAAATGGAACATAGCACATCAGCAAACAATCCTAAAGCGGAAAGCAAGTGCCCTTTTTCGGGTGGAGCCGTAAAACAAAGCGCCGGAAATGGTCCGCGAAACAGTCATTGGTGGCCCAATCAGTTGAAACTGAACATTCTCCGTCAACATTCATCCCTGTCGAATCCAATGGGTGAAGCGTTCGACTATGCAAAAGAGTTCAAAACCCTCGACCTGGCTGCCGTTAAAAAGGACATTTACGACCTGATGACAACATCACAGGACTGGTGGCCGGCCGATTATGGCCACTACGGACCATTCTTCATCCGGATGGCATGGCATAGTGCCGGTACATACCGCATCGCTGACGGACGGGGTGGCGCTGGCACCGGTACACAGCGTTTTGCACCGCTGAATAGCTGGCCTGACAATACGAACCTCGACAAGGCTCGCCTGCTCCTCTGGCCGGTCAAACAGAAATATGGCAGGAAACTATCATGGGCCGATCTCATGATCCTCGCCGGTAATTGTGCACTCGAGTCAATGGGCTTCAAAACCTTTGGTTTCGGCGGTGGACGTGCGGATGTTTGGGAACCGGAAGAAGATATCTACTGGGGTTCCGAAGGGAAATGGCTGGATGATAAGCGATATACCGGTGACCGTGAACTCGAAAATCCACTGGCTGCCGTTCAGATGGGTCTGATCTACGTGAATCCTGAAGGACCAAACGGAAACCCTGACCCGCTGGCATCCGCCCGGGATATTCGGGAGACTTTCGGCCGGATGGCGATGAATGACGAAGAGACCGTGGCACTCATTGCAGGCGGTCACACATTCGGAAAAACCCACGGCTCAGCAGACCCCGGTAAGTATGTTGGCCCCGAACCGGCTGCAGCCGGCATTGAAGAACAAGGCCTCGGGTGGAAAAACACCTATGGAACCGGCAACGGCGGAGATACGATCACCAGCGGTCTGGAAGGTGCATGGAGCCATACGCCCACACAGTGGAGCAATAACTATTTCAACAACCTCTTCGGCTACGAATGGGAACTGACCAAAAGCCCTGCTGGCGCACACCAGTGGAGGCCGAAAAATGGCGGAGGTGCCGGAACCGTGCCGGATGCACATGACTCCTCAAAAAGCCATGCACCGATGATGTTCACCACCGATCTGGCCCTGAGGGTTGATCCTATCTACGAACCGATCTCAAAACGCTTCCACGAAAATCCGGATCAGTTCGCCGATGCTTTCGCAAGGGCATGGTTCAAACTGACACACCGTGACATGGGACCACGCGCACTTTATCTCGGTAACGAAGTACCTGCAGAAGAACTCATCTGGCAGGATCCCATCCCTGCTCCGACCCACGAAATGCTCAACGAGCAGGATATCACTGCCCTAAAGGGTATGATACTGGCATCTGGACTGTCCGTGTCGGAGCTGGTATCCACAGCCTGGGCATCCGCTTCCACCTTCCGAGGTTCCGATAAACGCGGTGGTGCAAATGGTGGCCGCATCCGCCTGACACCTCAGAAATATTGGGAAGTCAACAATCCCGGTCAACTGGGGAAAGTACTCGATGCGCTTGAAGGCATCCAAAAACAATTCAACGCCGGACAGCCTGGCGGAAAGATGGTCTCGATGGCAGACCTGATCGTCCTGGGTGGTGCTGTGGGCATTGAAAAAGCTGCTAAAAATGCGGGACATGAACTGATCGTACCCTTCACGCCCGGACGCACGGATGCATCACAGGCACAAACAGATGTGACATCCTTCGCCGTCCTGGAACCGGAAGCAGATGGTTTCAGGAACTATACTAAAAAAAGATACACGATTTCCGCTGAAGAAATGCTGGTGGACAGGGCGCAACTATTGACATTGACGGCTCCTGAAATGACAGTGCTCGTGGGTGGATTGCGTGTCCTGAACACAAACTCCGGACAGGCGCAACACGGCGTATTCACCAAAAATCACGAAACACTCTCCAACGACTTCTTCCTGAACCTGCTCGATCTAGGAACCACCTGGAAAGCGTCCGCCGGTTCAGATACGGTTTTTGAAGGCAGGGATCGTGCGACCGGAGAACTCAAATGGACAGGTACCCGCGTCGACCTCATCTTCGGCTCAAACTCAGAACTCAGGGCCATCGCTGAAGTTTATGGATGCGCAGATGGACAGGAGAAATTCATGAAGGATTTTGTAGCGGCATGGACAAAAGTCATGAACCTTGACCGCTTCGATCTGGCCTGATATCAGAACCAGCTGTTTAAGTGTGGATCAAGCCATTGAGAATATGTAGCCCCGGGACAAACAGGAAAACATCCGCCTGAAACAGTTCTGAAATATTTAAAAAATGTAAGCTCCTCAAAGCCGCCATCAGCTGATGGCGGCTTTTTCGTTCAAGTGACCCTACCATTGATCAAGATTGACCTTATAAAAATGTCATCTTAACGACCCCGGCTATGATATCCAACGACGATGATTTAATTTTGATACAATTGCACAATCCTTCGCAGGAAGCATACATATGTAAACATATTAAAATTTGATGTTGAAGATCGATCTGAAGTTGAATGAAAGAATATTCGGACTGGATGTCATGAGGGCAATTGCCATCATCCTGGTGCTATTACTGAATGGTGACCCACTCATTCGGCGAAATTTCCCTGATTTCCCCCGGTTCTGGCAACTGGATGGTGTTGACCTTTTCTTTGTACTGAGCGGTTTCCTGATCGGAACCATACTCATCAAAACATTCGAAAAAAACGGATTTAACATACCTACCCTGACGCATTTCTGGAAATTCAGGTGGTTCAGGACCCTCCCCAATTACTATCTTATACTGATCATCACCCTGGCATTCGTGTACCTCGGGACAAATGTGTATACCGGCTTCAACTGGAAATACCTTTTTTTCCTGCAAAATTTCAATTACCCCCATCCCGATTTTTTCTCGGTGGCCTGGAGCCTCGCAGTAGAAGAATGGTTCTATCTGTCTTTTCCATTGGTCGCAATCATCCTTGCGAAGATCATACCCGGCATCACCGTTAAAAATGTCATGCTCGCCACCATCGTCTTCTTCATCCTCGCGCCATTGATGGTCCGCATCAATATGATTGTCAATGCGGTACCCGGAGGAGACTATGCATCCCTACCAGATATTTTCATCTTTGAAAAAGACATCCGCAACAAAGTCCTCACAAGACTCGATACCATTTCATTCGGTGTACTGGGATCCTACATCGGTTACTATTATGCTGATATCTGGAAGAAATATCGAATACCCGCATTTATCATCGGGGTTTTATTGTACTTCAGTTTCCGGGCTTTTAAAATCAGTGAATTCTCCTATTTTACCTACAACCTGACACTGCAGTCTTTTTCACTGTTCCTTTTTCTGCCGCTGGCATCCACGATTCGAAGCGGACCAGTCCGCATCGCTGTACCGGTAACTTATATCAGTATGATCTCATACTCCCTGTACCTCCTGCACCGGACACTGATAGTGGATTTCTTCAGGGCATATGGAGGAAGGCCATTCACAGATACACAGGCCATCATCTACTATATTTTATATTTTATTATAGCAATAGTCCTATCAACACTGCTATTCAAATATTTTGAGCAACCGATGATGAAACTCAGGGAAAAAGACTTTTCCATCCGTAAAAAAACGGTACCGCAACCCTCGGTCAAAGGATGACGTCAATCAGATCAAATGTCTTGCAACACCGTGCGCTTCGCACGCACAGTGAGTGAATAAAGGCATCCACATTTCAGGGCCACATTATCCTTCCCGTGACTCACGGGAAAACCATAACACACAGGATAGGAGTATTCCTGCACGAGGCGGCTGATGATATCATCGACTTCCATGCCAAAGGGCCTGTCCGTATCCTTGCAATCAGTGAATCCACCGATGATCAAACCTGCCAGTTTTTCAAGCTTCCCGCTTCTCTTCAGCTGATGGAACATCCTGTCGATATTGTAAAGCTGTTCACCGACATCCTCTACAAAAAGGATCTTCCCGGTCGTGTCGATATCCGAAGGCGTTCCGATCACATGTGCCAGCAATGCAAGGTTGCCACCGATCAGGATCCCCTCTGCTTTCCCTGACCGGTCATAGGGATGTGGATCGGAAAGATAACGGGACTTCCTTCCAGTCAGCACACGTTGCAGGGACTGCACATATGCTTGCTTCCAGCCTCCCTTGTTGAAAGCTCCTGCCATCGGTCCATGCAAACTGGCCACCCCATAACGGGCATGTATATGCGCATGCAGGACGGTGATATCGCTGAAACCTATCACCCATTTGGGTTGACTCAGGAACCTGCTGAAATCGATGCTGTCGATGATTCGCCCGACACCATAACCGCCCCTCGCACAGAGCACTGCCTTCACATCAGGATCGTCAAGCATTTCCTGTACATCGGCACACCGCTCTTCATCCGTACCGGAGAAATAATTGTCACCGGCACCAAGCGTCCGGCCCTCCTTCACGCGAAATCCCCATTCGTCCCTAAGCACACGGATACAGGTCCGCATACGAGACTTAGGCATGTGTCCGGCCGGACAAACGATGCCGATGGTATCGCCTTTCTTAAGATATGGGGGGATGATATTTGTTTTGTTCGACATGGGAAGACGTTTCTGCATAACAAAATTAAGCCCCGGGCCTCAAGTGATGGATGATTTATCCGGAGTTTGCAGCCGGGCACAAAAATAAATATGAACGACTTCGATACACCGGTATCATCATACCTGTTTTTCCTCCAGCCGCACGCCATCTTCAGCGACCACAAGCCGGTGCACAAACCCGCACTTCAATGCATAGTTGTTCTTTTGATGCCCTACCGGAAAATTGTAACACACCGGATAGCTGAAGCCTGCGACTTTTTCCATGACCATCTCTTCCACCGTGCGACCGAATTCCTCCCCTGGATCATCCGCTTTGATACGATTGAAACCTCCGATCACAAGACCCCGGAGTTGGTCGAGTTTCCCTGAACGGAGCAGGTTCGTGAGCATCCTGTCAAGGCTGTAGGGATATTCACCAACCTCCTCCAGAAACAGGATCCGATCCTTTGTCCGGATCTCAGAGGCCGTGCCCATACAGTTCTGTATCACAGCCAGATTTCCCCCTACAAGAATTCCCTCCCCGGTTCCCACACGGTTTTGGGCATGTGGCACGGCACTGTATGTCATGTGTCTGCCGGTGATCGCATCCCGGATGGAAAGTATCGTTTCCTGAACGACCGGATCGGCTTTTTCCCACTGTTCCGGAAAGCTGTTACACATTTTCGAATGGATGGAGGCGACCGGATGAGTACCGGAGATATGCAGATGCAACGCTGTGATATCACTGAATCCGATCATCCATTTCGGCTTCTTGCGGAGGCTGTCGAAGTCTATGCGGTCCAGTATGCGGGTTATACCATACCCGCCGCGGGCGCAAAGGATCGCATGGACATGGGGGTCATCCAAAAGGATCTGAAGATCCATCGCACGCTCGGCATCCGTGCCGCCGAAGCTGCAATCACGCTTACCAACGGTAACGCCTACCCGAACATTGAATCCCCATTCCCTTAACAGGGCCACCGCCGGTCGGATCTCATCCAGGCTTATATAACCTGCAGGTGAGGTGATGGCGATGGTATCACCGGCTTTAAGGTATTTTGGCTTGATGACGGCCGCTTCCGTTGTCATGGCAAGTGCGGGAAGGCCGGGTGCCATCACACCACCGGCCAGCATCGCGGCGCCGGAGATGAATGCGCTTCTTTTCATACCTGCAATATACAGGTCATTTATCCTTACCCCCGAACTTGAAGGTATAACTCAAAAGAAGCTGCAGGCCTGAGGAACTGATCTTACCCGTCTTCCGTTCTCCCTGGAAGAGATTATCCTCGCTGGGGTCCGTAAAACTGAACGGCTGTGGATAATCATCGCGTCCCCCGGTATTGTACCTAAGTCCTACCACCCATTCACTGGAGCCGAAATCACGTTGTGTCCCGATGGTGAAATGATAGTTATTCCAGTTTTTCTTGGGCATGCTGAAACCATCGACCGACCTGTCGCCCTCGAAACTGTGGTTGTCATTTCTGACAGAAAACAAAAGATGATAATCCGGCCTTACAATCCAATCAGCGGCGATGGAGGCATTCAGCACAGCACGCTTCCGGTCCCAGACCCGAAGGACATTTTCAGTATACAGAACATTATCCGATGTAGCGGGCTGCAGGAAAGGTGCTGCGCCAGGCGTCATGACAGTATACTCCTTCACGGATGCGTACCACGAAAGGCCGCCATAGACAATGGCATTTCCAAACCTGCGGGAGGCGCCAAGCTGCATGCTAAGGGGATTTTTATACGTCACCTTGAGCTTCTCGAAACGACCATTGGCCATATAACTGTTCCGCGGACCGGTCGGGGCATTCGGCAGGCGAACATTGATCAGGCTGAGGTCGGCCATCATCTCCCCGCTTCCCATGATGCCCAGGGTCGGTGCTGTGACGACCACACCAAGATTCCACGCTCCGGCTTTGGCGGTCAAGCCCAGCTTTGTATAGGTCATGATCCTGTAATAGCGTGCATCGATATCGTAACTCG